>JANXCK010000095.1 GCA_025060055.1 Fimbriimonadales bacterium
TCAGGTTATCCTCAAGCCCTCGCCCGACGACGTGGTGGATGTGTATTTAGAGAGCCTACGCGCCATCGGAATTGACCCGCGTGAACACGACATCCGCTTTGTGGAAGACGACTGGGAAGCCCCCACGCTGGGCGCATCGGGCGTCGGCTGGGAAGTGTGGCTCAACGGCACGGAAATCACACAGTTCACTTACTTTCAGCAAGTGGGTGGGATCGAATGCGACCCCGTGTGCGCGGAAATCACCTACGGTCCCGAACGGCTCGCAATGCTGCTCCAAAAGAAAAACAGTGTGTGGGATCTGGAGTGGAGCCGCGGCATCTCGTATGCCGATGTGGACTTCCAAGCCGAGCTGGAGCATAACTACTATAACTTCGAGCATGCCGACACCGAGATGCTGTTCAAGTTGTTTGAGATGTACGAAGCGGAGAGCGCACGGATTGCCGAGCTGGGGTATGTGCATCCCGCGTTTGACCTTGCGCTGAAGTGTTCGCACATTTTCAACTTGCTGGACGCGCGGGGCAGCATTTCGGTGACGGAGCGAGCGAGCTACATTCAGCGGGTCCGCGCCCTCTCACGCGCCTGCTGTCTCAAGTACCTTGAAAAGCGCGAGGCGGAAGGGTTCCCGCTGCTGCAGAAGGCGTGGCAAGTGGGGCTACGGCGACAGTCTTAGACCTCCGTAGAGTCGGTATAATCGTGTAAATGGCGGCACGCGTCGGTATCTTGACCGTCGAACTGCACATTGGCGGTTGTCGCTCGCTGAAGGAGAAGCGGCAGGTCGTGCAAAGCCTGATTGCCCGCCTGCGCAACGATTTCAACCTCTCTATAGCTGAGGTAGACCATCACGACCTGCACCAGCGAGCCTGTATCGCCGTCGCTTGCGTGGGCAACCAGACCGAGTTCGTGAATCGCGTGCTGGACACCGTTCTGGAACGCATGGAAACCGATGGGCGTATCATTATACTGGAAAGCCATTTAGAACTGCTGTAGCAAGGAGGACGCCAAATGGGCGGACGCATGGAACGATTGGAATCGCTCCTGACCGCAGAACTCAGTCAGGTGCTATTGAGGGACTTGTCGGGACAAGATTTGGGCTTAGCGACGATTACGGGCGTGAAGATTGCGCGCGACTTGTCGCAGGCGACGGTTTATGTGAGCGTATTCGGTGATGAACGCCGCCGCAAGCAAACCCTTGAGAACCTGCAGCGCTCGGCAGGGTACATCAAAGGGCTACTGGGCAAGCGACTGCACCTGAAGCGCATCCCGAAACTGACCTTTGTGGATGACCCCTCGCTGCGCGACGCCGACCGCATCAACCGCTTGCTCAAGGATGGCTAAGCCGCCCATCGCATGGATGCCCGTGCGCTACATCCAGCCCATCTTGCACGGACAGATGAGCCTGCTCGATTGGCTGCATCAAGCCCCTGCGTTCGGCATCACTGCAGTGGAGATTTATCACGCTTTCCTGAGCGAGGCGAACCTGCCAACGGTGAAGGCGGCGCTGCGCGAACTGGGGCTTGTGGTGAGCCAAATCACCTGCGCGCCCGATTTCACGAACCCCAATCCTGCAGTGCGCGCTGCGGAGTTAGAGCGCATGCGTCAGCGTGTCGACTGGGCAGCGGAACTCGGCGCGAACGCCGTGCGCACCACCGCAGGAATGCTTCACGAAGGCGTAGAACCGCACGATGCCATCCGCTACGCCGCCGAGTGCATGACGCAACTTGCCGAGTACGCCGTGCTGCGCGGCGTCTACCCCTGCTACGAGAACCACTACAAAGACCGTCTGTGGACACGCGAGGACTTCTCGTTCCGCCCCGAACGCTTCCTGCAGATTTTCGAACGGCTCGAGCCGACCCCTGTGCGCGTCAACTTCGATTTTGCCAACCCGCTGATGACGGGCGCTGACCCCGTTGCCCTGCTGCAGCGAGTCGTCCACAAGGTTCACCATGTGCACGCGGGCGATCGACTGCCTGGCGAGTACCAGCATAGCGTGCTGGGCGAGGGCGCAGTGCCATTCCAGCCCCTTCTGCAGATTCTCAAAGCGCACGGCTACACGGGCTACCTGAGCATCGAAGACGGGCAACCCTATGGCGATGCAGGATTCCAGCGCTCGCTGGCGTACCTACGCACGCAGATAGACGCCGTGTGGGGCACAGCCGACAAGTAGGTATCCTCAAGTGTATGTTCACGGGTATCGTCGAAGCCACAGGCACTGTAGAATCGGTTCAGCTCCATCCTAACGGCGGCGCACGGATTGCCATCCGCGCCTTCCCGATGAGCATCAGCGAGAGCCTCGCCATCAACGGCGTGTGCCTAACCGTGCAACGCGCGGAGGGCGACCTGCTCTTTTTCGATGCCGTGCCCGAAACGCTGCGTCGCACGAACTTGGGCGAGCTTCAGGCAGGCGACACGGTCAATCTCGAACGCCCCTTAACGCCCCAGAGCCGCTTAGGGGGGCACTTCGTGCAAGGACATATTGACACTACCGCGCGCCTGACCGAAATCCGTGCGGAGGGCAACGCGCACATTCTCAAGTTCCAGCTGGACGAGCCGTCGTACATGCGCTACATCGTGCCGAAAGGCTCAATCGCCGTCGACGGCATCAGTCTCACGGTGGTGGAGGTCGGCACGGACTGGTTTACTGTGTGGATTATTCCGCACACCTGGGAGGCGACGAACCTGCAGCGGCGGCGCGTAGGCGAGCGCGTGAACATCGAGACCGATATTTTGGCGCGCTATGTCGAGCAGCTGCTTTCCCGCGCCGCGCCATCTGGGGTATAATCACAATCGGAGGAGCGCGCCTTGCGGTACATTCCAAGCATCGGGATGGAAGTGCATGCGCAGTTGCTCACGGAGAGCAAGATGTTCTGCGCGTGCCCGACACGCTTTGGCGATTTACCCAACACGAATGTCTGCCCTATCTGCCTTGGGATGCCAGGCGTGTTGCCCGTGCCGAACAAGAAAGCCGTCGAGCATGTGATTCGCACCGCGCTCGCCCTCAACTGCCGCATCGCCCCCGTTGCGATGTTCTACCGCAAGAACTACTTCTACCCCGACTTGCCCAAAGGCTACCAGATTTCGCAGTACGGCGAGGTACATCCGATAGGCACGCGGGGCTACTTGGAAATCGAGGTAGAAGGCGAGCGGTTCCCCGTGCGCATTCGGCGCGTGCATCTGGAAGAGGATACAGGCAAACTGTTCCACTACCTGCCTGGTGAGAGCGAGGTGGACTTCAATCGCGCGGGCGCGCCCCTGATGGAAATCGTCACCGACTTCCCACCCGACATCCACTCTGCTGAAGCTGCCAAAGAGTATTTAGTGCAGCTGCGTGCCGTGCTGACCTACTTGGGCGTGTGCGACGGCAAGATGGAGGAAGGCTCGCTGCGCTGTGAGCCGAACATCAGCGTCGCTCCCGAAGGCAGCAGCCAGCTCGGTGTCAAAACCGAACTCAAGAACCTCAACTCGTTCCGCTCGGTAGTGCGCGGAATCGAGTTCGAGGTAGAGCGCCAAATCAAGGTTTTAGAATCGGGCGGGCAGGTTGTGCAAGAGACGCGCGGCTGGAGTGAAGAGGGCGCGTACAGCTTCCCGATGCGCACCAAAGAGTTCGAGCAGGACTACCGCTACTTCCCTGAGCCTGACATCGTACCCATTCAGATTAGCGCAGAGTGGCTGGAGCAGCTGCGTGCCACCATTCCCGAACTACCGCTCCAGAAAGCCGACCGCTACCGCACAGAGTACGGCTTGGGCGAGCGTGAGACGCGCATCCTCACCGCGGACATCGACACAGCTTGCTACTTCGAATCGTGCGTGGCGTTGGGCGTGGAGCCGAAAACCGCATGCAACTGGATTACGGTGGAGCTGCAAGCACGTCTGAACGACACGAACCTCGCCATTCGCGACTCGAAGCTGCAGCCTGCTCATTTGGCAGACTTGATTGAGCTGTTGCATAAAGGCGTCATCTCTGGGCGGATTGCCAAAGAGCTGTTCGATGAGGTGTTCCAGACGGGCGAGCTGCCATCCAAAATCGTGCAGGCGCGCGGGCTGATTCAGATTTCGGACGAAGACGCTCTGCGTGCTGCTGCCCGCAAAGTGATTGCCGAGAACCCCGATGTGGTGGCGAAATACCGCGCGGGTAAAACCAGCGTGCTGGGCTTCTTGGTGGGACAGCTGATGCGCGAAACTCAAGGACGCGCGAACCCGCAGCGTGCCCAAGAACTTCTGCGCGAGGAGCTGGACTGAGATGGCTGCCCGTCGTTTTCTCCGCTATGGCTTGAGCCTGATAATGATTGTGCTGGGGGTGACGCTAATCTACTATGAGTATTTCCTGTACCGACAGTGGCTGGCACTGCCAGTAGGCGGCTTGTTGATAGTGTGGGCGTTTGTTCGGATTTGGCTGCTCCGTCGCATGGAGCAGCGGTATCTGCGCTGACGCGGAGGTTCACGATGGGGTTGAAACTTTTCGGTTGGAAGAAAGCGAAGCAGCAGGCGTTCGGGGCGCCGTTGCCGCAGCGACTGCTCATCCCGTTTAGCAACACGCCCGATGACCGGGATGCGTTGCGCTTCGCTTGCGAGATGGCGCAGGTGTTCGGCGCTCATCTGACCGTGTTGTGCCTGGTGGAGATGCCGCGTTCGGTGGGGCTGGAGAACTGCCCCGCCACGCGCTTGCACGAAGGGGAACTCGCCGCTGCTGCCGCGCGTGAAATCGCCGAAGAAATTGGCGTTGTTGACTTCGAAACGACCGTTCGCCCCGTACACCACTGCGGCTACGCGATTGTGAACGCCGTGAACGAACTGCAGGCCGATTTGCTGTTCATCACGGCGCGCTATCGCAACGGGCGCACGCACCCCGTGCTGGATGACACCGTCGAGGTGGTGCTGCGCAAAGCGCGTTGCCCAGTGTGGCTCTACGGCGCACCGACGGAGGGAGACTGAGATGCGCATCGTGATTATGGGCTGCGGACGCACGGGATCAACGCTCGCGCTGCTGATGAGCGTGGCAGGACATCAGGTGACGGTGATTGAACGGTCGCAAGACGCGCTGCTGCGGTTAGGCAAGCGTCATAACTGTACAGTGGTGGTGGGCAACGGGTTGGACGAGGACACGCTGCGCCGCGCCGAGGTGGACAAGGCGGACGCCTTCATCGCCTGCACCAACGGCGATAACACGAACCTGATGGTGGTGCAAATGGCGCGGGAACTGTTCGGCGTGCAGCGTATCGCGGCGAAAGTGAATGACCCCGTTCGCGCGGAAGCGTACCGCGCCTACGGAATCTTCACAATCACCAGCGGCTCCTTGTTGGCAGGCTACCTGCGTGACTGGCTACTGGGCAACCCAACGCGCAACATCGAAGAATACAACCAGTTCTATCCTGAGCTTAGGTTGCTGCTGGAGGATTAGGTGAAGGTGGGTTGGCTGCGTCGATGCACGCTCGGTTGCTTGCTGATGGTGCTCGGCTGTGGCGACCGCTCGACGCCTCTTGAGGAGTCGTTCCAGTTCCCGATGGCGGTTTTTATTCAGGGCAGGCGGAACGACTTCTGGGATGCGGTAATCAAAGGCTTGAAAAGTCGGCTCAACTTGCCAGGCGTACAGTTAGAAACGGTGTTCTTCACGCCACAGGAGCGCGAGTCGGTCAAGGCGCGGATGAGCAACGGCGAGTGGCGCGCGATTGCGTTTTGTGCGCCCGACGACGCTTGGGCGCGACAGGCAGTCGAGGAAGCGATTCAATCGGGCGTGCCCGTGGTGCTGATTGGCGCGGATTTGACCGACACGACCCGACTGGGGTATGTGGGCACATACTACTACGATGCGGGGCGACGCGCAGGCGCGTGGTACGCGCGGCGTGTTCCTGCGGGCGAGGTTGCCGTTGTGGCAGGGCATCCTGTGCCGCGCGCCGTCTCCGAGTTTTGGGAAGGTTTCCGCCACGGGCTGCTGTTCAACCGCAACCTGCGCGCACGTCTCGTGCCCCTGAGCAACAGCCGAAATGCCCCTTCTGTGATTCGCAAACTGGCGTCGGAGCGGCGCCTGCGGGGTATTTTTCTGATGGGCGCCGAAGTCGCACAGCAGGGAATCGGGAGCGCGTCGCTAACGAATGTAGGGGCGCTCAGCTGGCGCGAGTCGGCTAAGCAGTGGTATCTCTCAGGGCAAGTGAACCTGCTGATACGAGAGCGTCCTGAGGAAGTCGGCGTTCGCGCGGCGAACCTGATGCGCAATCTGAGCCAAGGACGCGGGAGCGACCTGCAGATTGTGTATGTGCCCTACGAATGGCGGGCACGCTGATTCCCAAAAACTCGCAATTCTACGATAGCCAAGGATGCCAAACGCTGCGTATATTCGAAGTAAAGGGAGTTTGGAGGTGGAGCGTTGGACATAAGAGCGTTGCAGGTGCTGGAAGACGCTTTTGGATCCACTACAAACCACCCGTCGCGCCTGCAGGGGGGGCGCGAGCTGTCTATGCGTACCGTACAACACTTGGTGCAGCCTCTCCGAGTCTGGGTCAACCCTGATCACACAGTGGAGGTCGCGCTCACACTGATTCGAGGGCTGCGCCTGCAGGGCTTGCCTGTGTATGAAAATGGCGTGGTGCTTGGACTACTCACAGCGGAGCAGCTGCTGGGGGTCTCTCCTCAAACGCCCGTGCGCGAGGTGATGACCACCGAGTTGATGGTCGTTACGCCGCAAACCCCCCTGCGCGTGGTCGCCGAATGGCTCCAACGCCACCGACAGACCTTCCTACCTGTTATGGAAGGCGATCAGCTAATCGGCTTGATTAACGTGTTCGATCTGCTCTCAGAAATCGGGCGCAGCTACGACCCGATGACAGGACTGCCGTGGTCGGACTACTTGCGCGAGTGGAGCATCGAGCGCCTTGCGGAGGGGAATGAAATCACGATCATCTTTTTCGATTTGGATGACTTTGGCACTTTCAACAAGCGTTATGGGCATCTTGTGGGCGACGAGGTCTTGCGTCGGGTGGCACAACTGCTCCAGAGCGAGATTGACCCGCAGACGGAGGTGGTCTGTCGCTGGGGGGGCGACGAGTTCGCGATTGCCACGCTGCGCCGTCGCGAAGAGGCGGGCTTGCTGGCGCATCACCTCAGCCGCCAAATCGCCAGTCTCCAAATCCCAGAGGTCGACATCCCAATCACGGTTTCCTACGGCTATCAGGGTGGCAAGCGCACGCGCGAGCGCGAGCAGGTGCATTACGCCGCCACCGTCGACAATCTGGTGAATCTTGCCAGTCAAGAGTGCCTGATGATGAAGGGTCTA
Organism: Fimbriimonadales bacterium; assembly: GCA_025060055.1. GTDB lineage: Bacteria > Armatimonadota > Fimbriimonadia > Fimbriimonadales > GBS-DC > GBS-DC. The sequence continues at coordinate 7,265 of JANXCK010000095.1, forward strand.
ACACCCCGCGC
>JANXCK010000273.1 GCA_025060055.1 Fimbriimonadales bacterium
ACAACACCAAGCTCCACTCTAAGGCTGAGACTTCCAAGCCACAGACCACCTCTCAGCAGAGAGGAGCGCGCTGGGGAGGTGAACGATGAGGCTGCGCGGCTTTACGCTGATCGAGCTGCTTGTCGTGATCGCCATCATCGCAATTTTGTCGGCGCTGCTGTTCCCTGTGTTTGCGCAAGCACGCGACAAGGCACGCCAGACGATGTGCTTGAGCAACAATAAGCAGGTTGGCTTGGCAGCGATGATGTACCTGCAAGACTACGAAGAGACCTATCCCCTCGCAGAAAACCAGCTCTTCCCAATGCCTGGCTTTTGTGGGGGTGGCTACGAGGGCGAATGCACCTCCATCGGGTTCCTGTATTGGCTGCAGCCGTATTCCAAGAACAATCTCTACTCGCGCTGTCCGAACGCGAAGCAGATTGTGCGTCCCGATACGCGCACGGGACGGCGGCTGCTTTGCGAGGGGCGCATCGGGTATGGAGCGGCGTATCCTTCCCCGATGGGGTTCGCTCGAACCTGCGGGAACCAACCTTTCATCTCGCCGCCCAGTCGCGCAATTGCGAACCTCACCGCACCTGCCAGCCATGTGCTGGTGATGGACGCCGTGCCTTCGGGTCAGCAGAGCTACGACTTATGGAGCCGTGATGGATTCCACATGAACGTCGTCCATTCGCCGTTTTTGATTGCGGAGTGGCAGCATTATCGGTTGGCGGGTGCGCCCAGCGTGCCGATTGGCTTCCACCAGCGCCCACACGGACGCCATGCACGGCAAGTGGTGGTCACCTACGCCGACGGGCACACGAAGGTCACGCCGTTCGAGGCACTGTACGGCTTGCCTGAAAGCGAATGCGAGCGCGAGAACTACACCTTCTGCTCCCGCCTGAGCTACACGCGCACGCAGCGTCCCGACCTGTGGGAAAAGTGGGATTAAGTAAGCAGGCTGGGCTACAATAAAAAGCGTGGTAAGAGGCTCTCTTGCCTTCACGCTGGTGGAGCTGCTCGTTGCCATCGCCATCGTTGCGATCCTGGCAGCGATTCTGTTTCCTGTGTTTGCACAGGCGCGTGAGAGTGCGCGGCAGAGCGTGTGCGCTCAGAACCTGCGCCAAGTCGGGCAGGCGTTCTGGATGTACTTGCACGATTACGACGAGCGCATGCCCGACCGACGCGACCTGAAGCGCACGCTGGGCTATCGCCCATGGAGCAGCTGGCCCCCGTCCGACCCACGCTGCGGCTGGGCGGGCATAGTGCTGGAACCCTACACGCGCGACTGGAGCCTTTGGAACTGCCCCAGCGTCGCGAGCAGTGTGCTGGGCGAAGCTGTTCAGGTGAAGCAGAGCGTCGATTCTCAAAGAGCGACGCGCTACTGGATGTGGCGGTTCGACCGCCTCGACGAGCCGACGCCGCCCGATAACTTCTGGGGCAAGACACCTGACCAAGCGGTTGCCGACCTGCAGGCAAACCCCAGTCCGTTCTACCCGCGCCCCGAAGGCATCAGCGATGTAGAACTGACAGTAGACCCCTACTTCCCGCGCACCATCGGCACGGTGGAACCTGCCTTGCGCGGGCGAGCTGTGCATCGGGGCGGGCGTAATCGGCTGTTTCTGGACGGGCGCGTCCAGTGGCTGCGCGACATCCGAACGGACTAACCCGCGTTGCATTTGCCGCAAGGAATATGGAACACCTCTCCTGAGGTGAGAATCCATGCAACGCTGGACAACTCTGCCCTTGCTAAGCTTACTGGTGCTCTCAAGTGCCATGGGAATTCCTGAAACGGTGGTGTTTAGCCCCACAGCCAACCGGAACCAGCCACGCTCGCTCTGTCTGGCGACAGAGCAGTATGGCGTACCTCGCTCCTACAGTCAAACGCGGACGCGCTGCCTCTACACCCAGCTGACGCTGACGGAGCGGTTCGATTTAGGCGCGGACTTCGTAGGGCTGGACAATAATCAGTCGCGTCAGACCTTGCTGAACGCGCGATTCGTGTTAATGCCCGAATCGCAGCGCTTGCCGGGAATTGCATTAGGCGCACTCAACATCGCAGAGGATGCAAAACCCACCTTCTACTTGGTAGGTACGCGAACCACCTCATTCGGTCGATTCCACTTAGGCGCGTATCGGCAGGGCAATCGGACGGGCTGGAGCGCAGCGTATCAGGCGTCGCTCCCGCTCGGTGTCGATGTTGCAGTGGAGTATTTCAGGCTTCCCGACGGCGTGGCATACACAAGTCTCGGCGCAGGGCGACAGCTGAATAGCGCTCTGTACCTCTACACTTACTACTCCCGCCACAGTCAAACACGCGATGGCGACCTGTTCGGTGTCTATTTAGCGTTCACGCCGATTCGGCTTTTCTGAGTTCATCTGGTAGGGGAACTGCCTGGAAACCCCACCGCGTAGCGTCGGCGTCCGTGCCGACGGGCGCGTGGCTTGGACAGTCGTGTCCAAGCAGCACCGCACGGACAGGACTGTCCGTGCTACAAGTGGCTTGGACAATCGTGTCCAAGCAGCAACGCACGGGCACGGACAGGACTGTCCGTGCCACGAGAGCGTCGGCGCGACGCCGATACTACAAAGACCTGCCCACGTCCTCAAGCAGTCTCGTGGCGGGGGTACAATACTGCTATGAGACGCCTGCTGTTGCTAAGCCTGAGCCTGCTGTTGTTTTGGGGATGGGCAGAGCGCCCACTGTGGATGAGCCGCGCGGAGACCATCACACCAAGCGACCTGCAGGCGCATCTGGAGTTCATCGCTTCAGACGAACTGGAAGGACGCGACACGCCTTCACGCGGGCTGGATATTGCGGGGCTGTATATCGTGTCGCATTTGCGACGCTGGGGCATAAAACCTGCTGGCGAGAACGGCACCTATTATCAGACGCTCCGCTTCCGCTACGACACTGTCAACACCGCCGAGACACGCATCCAAGTTGGGGAACGCACTTTTGAGTACGGGGTGGGCTTCGTTGCGCGCCCTGTTGCGCTCAACGTCACCGCGTCGCTGGTGTACGTGGGACATGGCTGGTCAAACCCTCAGCAGGGCGTTGACCCATATGCAGGGTATGAGGTGCGGGGCAAGGTGCTGGTAGTGCAGGCGGGCTACCCAAAAGAGGTGGTGCAGTTGGGGCTGGACAAGGCGGAGGCGGCGGGCTGGCGTTCGCCTGAGCAGAACGCCCAGCAAAGAGGCGCTCTCGCCATCCTGCGCATCGACCCATCCGATATGGATCGCTTGGAGCGTATCGCACGCGCATGGAGCCAGCGTCGCAGTGTGGAAGGTCTGCGGGAAGCGAGTGCGGTTCCCCTGATTGTCGCCTCCCAAGCGCTGCTGGAAGCGATTTTCACAGGCGAGGCGGTCTCGGCAGCGGAACTCATCCGCCGCGCAAATGAAGGCGAACCCGCTCCCACCTTCGCGCTCAGCCCCGATAAGCAGATTCGCATCAACCTGAGTGTGCGCACACAACAAGAGGTGGCACGCAGCGTGATTGGCGTGATTGAGGGAGCTGATCCTGCCCTGAAGCACGAGTATGTGTCCATCGGGGCGCACTTAGACCATGTGGGCGTGGCGCGCAGCGGCGAGGGCAGCATGCGTATTTACAACGGCGCTGACGACAACGGCTCAGGCTGCGTCGCGCTGATGGAAATCGCCGAAGCGTTCGCCACAGGACCCCGCCCCAAACGCTCCATACTGTTGCTTTGGTACGCGGGCGAGGAAAAGGGCTTGCTCGGCTCGCGCCTGTTCGTGGAGCAGCCCACCGTGCCCTTGCAAAACATCATCGTGAATATCAACTTGGACATGGTCGGGCGCAGCAAGCAACCTAACGACACCGACCCACGCAACCGCTACCTTTCGGGTCCGAACGAAGTGTATGTCATCGGTCCGAACGTTGCCAGCCCCGACTTGGGTAGATGGCTCAACACAGTGAACGACCAGTACCTGAAAATGACGCTCAACCCGATGTACGACTCGCTGAACCACCCTGAACAGCTCTATTTTCGCAGCGACCACTACAGCTTCGTGAGCAAGGGTATCCCCGCCGTCTTCTTCTTCACGGGCTTGCACGCCGACTACCATCAGGTCACCGACACCGTTGAGAAGATCGATTTTGAAAAGATGGCGCGTGTGGCGCGGACAGTGTTCGGGCTGGCGTGGGAGCTGGCGGACGCGCCTGAACGCCCAGCGCGAGTGGATGTGAGCAACTTATTACGGCAACGGGAATGAAACCGAGTGCGGAAGCACTGGCGCAAGCAGCACAGGCGTTGCAGCAGGCGCTGCAACACCTGCACATTCCCTTCGACCCGACGCAGTTCCGTTGGGAAGGGGTTCTGCCTTTGGACTACAAAGAGCATGCGGGCGACGCGCGTGGCATGGGCTGGCGCGGCATAACGCGCTACAATCTTGGACGCCCGCCCTACATCGAGGCGCGGTTCGCCCTTCGCTACTTCGAGATTGAACCTGACGGCTACTCCAGTCTGGAGAAGCATGCGCATGTGCATCTGGTGGTGGTGATTCGGGGGCGCGGGCGCGCTCTGGTGGGCAACCGCGTGTTCGAACTCAAGCCGTTCGATATCGTGTATGTTCCGCCGAACACGCCCCATCGCTGGGTCAATCCGTACCGCGAGCTGTTCGGGTTCCTGTGCCCTGTGGATGCCGAGCGCGATAAGCCGCAGCCCATTTCAGAAGCCGAATGGCAAGCACTGCGGGCGAACCCTGAGACGGCTCCGTATGTATTTTAGGGGTCGATGCGCAGCGGTTCCTCGCCCTTGCGAATCCAGCCGCGCTGCCGCATGAGCGACTCGCGTCCCAAGTCGGTCTGCACGCGCTGCAGCTCCTGCTGCAGGGCGCGCTCCTGCTGACGAAGCGTCTGCAACTTCTGCTCCAGCTGTGCCGTTTCCGTGCGCAGTTGACGCCATTGGCTCAGCCGCAATACTGTGCGCGGCGTAATGCTCGCCACCAAAAACGCCGCGCCGAGCCAGAGCGCGAGGCTCCAGACCCACGAAAACCTCCCTGTGTGCGCCATGTCTCCGCTCCGTTGCCTAAACTATACCACAGGCTGTATAGAATTCCTGCGCCTTTTACAACCGATTGGGGAGCTTAAGCCCTAATCTGCGCAGGCATAGCTCCAAAAACTCGCACTCGGCGCATTCGGGAATCCATTCGGGGTTCAGAACCGCCCAGTCATCGTCCAGAATCTGCGCCACAAGCCGATTCAGCAGCTCATGGAACTCGGTCAGCGTTGCTGTCTCAATCGGCACAGCTACCTTCTTGTTCGGGCGCAGGGCGTAGATCGCAATCCACAGGGGACGGTCAGGGTAATGCTCGTGCAGCAACAGGGCATAGCAGTGCAGCGCAAGGTCGTTGCGCACCTGCTCTTCGGTTACTTCCGCGCGTCCGCTTTTATAGTCGATAATCTCCAGCGTGCCGTCGGGGTGTTCGTCCACGCGGTCGATGCGCCCCATCAGCACATAGCGTCCCATGTCGCGGCGCAGGGTGCGTTCGGTGAACAGCACAACAGCGGCGGAAGGCTCCTGCACTTGCGCGTCGTAGTATTGTTGCACCAGCTCCAGCCCTGTTTGCTTGAACGCCTCGCTTTGCTGAGCGGTTTCGAACCCCGCGTGGCTCCACAGCTGCTCTACCACTGCGCGAAATGCTTCGGGCGAGAGCCTGTCCGCGCCGCCCATGTTGTGAAAATACTCCAGCGCGCGATGCAGGTTCGAGCCGAACGCGAAGGCGGGGTTTGGGCGACGCAGCCACTTGCCGTAAGGCGTCATGTATGCCCAGTGATACTTGACTCGGCAGGTCAGGTAGGTGGTAAGCTTCGTCGGGCTGAAGATGGGTTTACGCATGGACTCGTTCCAGCGCGTGCAGGCGCAGTGCGCCCGTGTTCGCCAGCGTGAAGAGCAGTTCGACTTCGGAAAGGGTGAACTCGCGCGGGGTGCGAGTGAGCAGCATCATCACACCGAGCGTGCGCTCGGCGACCTGCAGCGGCACGGCTAACGCCGAAGCAAAGCCACCAGGCAGCGGCTCTTTGAGGTTCTGCGGGTGCTGCGCCAAATCGGGCGCGGCAATCGGCGCGTTGAACGCATACACCCAGCCAGGCAGACTGTATTGGGCGTCAGGGCTGTGGTTCAGCAAGGTCTCTGAGCGCGGCTCCACATACACGGGCGTGAGGCGATCGATCTCGCGGCGATTAGGCAAGTAGATGACGGTGAACTCGTGAGGGATGAGTTCGTGCGCGGCACGACACAGCATGCTCAGCACAGCACGCAGGCTCTGCGCCTCGCCCAACTGCAGTGAAAGCTCATACAGTTTCGCCATGTGCTGTGCGCGTTGCGCAGTCTGCTCATACAGCAGCGCGTTCGAGAGCGTGAGCGCCAGATGCCCCAGCAGCGGAGGCACCCACTCCAAGGCGTCAGGTGTCTCAGTGGGCAGCGCCAGTGCCAGCAGCCCCAGCGGCTGCTCCGCCAGCGTCAGCGCGTACACGCGATACGGTCGCCCCGCCCAGCTCACCTCAACGGGCGCACGCACCCACTCAGCGGGGAGCGTGTCGGCGGGGATTTGCGCAGGCAGGGCGGACGCGCCATACTGCATTGCCTGCAGTAGCACGCGGCGGTTCTCGTCGTAGAGCCATACGCCGCCGCCCTCAGGCGCCGCCTTGCGCATCAGCGACTCAATCGCCTCCAGCGCGTGCTGCAAACTCAAATCCGCGCCGATGCGTTTGGGCAAACGACCAAGCCATTTCAAGGCGCGTTCGCGCTGCTCCAGCTGTTGCTGTGCCTGTTGCAGGCGCACCAGAAGTTCAATCGGCGTTGCCATCTGTGTCAGCAGCGCACAGTGATGTGGCTCGAACGGCTCGGCGCGGTTGAGCAACGCGACCGCGCTCAGCCGCAGCGCGGGCAGAGGCGCAGCCATCCCTGTGCGAATCGCCCCAATAGGCTCTTGGTGCGCCTCCGCGTGATACTGCCACAGGGTGCGCTGAAGCAGTGTCGGCTCTAAAAGCGTGTCGTGCGGGCGTAGGCGGAACCCGCGCAGCTCGTCGGCACGCGCGCCAACCACATGTGCGAACTCCACCTGCTCGCCCGTTGGGTCAGGAAGTAGCAACAGACCGAGCTGCGCTTGGGTCTGGTCTGCGAGCCAGCGCAGCGCGCTTGCAATTGCCTCCTCAGGGGGCGCGCCTCGGTCTAACTCTGTCAGCCACGCGCCCCACTCAGGCTGCTCTGCATAGCCCAACGGCTCTTCCCTCCGTGAGGGCAGTTCGGCATAGGGGCTATAACTCCTGCTGTGGGGGTAGGTCTTCGGTTCGTAGCGTCGGCAAGGCGCCGACGCTACGTGGTGAGTAGTCAGAGGGTCTGCACGAACCGTTGCAGCGCGTCGCGCCACGAAGGCATCGGCTCTACGCCCGCCCACTCCAGTCGCCACGAGGTGAGCGCGGAGTACGCAGGGCGCGGCGCAGGCGTGTGCCAGCATGCCATTGGCAACGGCGTCGGCAACACGCGCAACCCCACTGCCTCCAGCAAGGTACAGGCAAACTCGTAGCGCGAGACAGGCTCAGCGTTCGTGAGATGGTATGTGCCGTAGCACTCAGTCTGAACCAGTTGCATCAGGCGGTCGGCGACATCGGCGACATAGGTGGGCGAACCGACTTGGTCGCTAATCACGGTGGGCGACTTGCCCGCCCGCGCTTGCTCCAGCACAAACTGAGGAAAAGTAGCACGCTGCCTGCCGTACAGCCACGCCACGCGCACCACATAATGACGCGGACAAAGCCGCCGCACCGCTTGCTCGCCCGCGAACTTGGAACGCCCATACACATTGAGTGGATTCTCGGTGTCGTACTCGTGATACGGCGCACGCTTGGCGCCATCGAACACATAGTCGGTGGAGATATAAACGCACACTGCGCCGACGCGCTGGCAACAGGACGCAACAACCTCCGCACCGAAGGCGTTGACACGGTAGGCTTCTTGCGGGTGGCGCTCGCAGGCGTCTACATGGGTCATCGCGGCGCAGTGGATGACGATTTCGGGGCGGACGGCGTCCAAGAGGGCACGTACCTGCGTCGGCTGCGTGATGTCGAGGGGAATGAAGCCCTCACCCCCTGCCCCTCTCTCCCCCTGCGTGGGAGAGGGGGAACTTGGCTCCCCTGCGCCCGCGACGCGGGAGAGGGGGCTGGGAGATGAGGGCGAGCCTTCCTGCTCATGCAGGGCGGCGGGGGCATTCGGGAGCGAATGACTGCGCGCAGTGCCCACCACCTCCCATCCGGCAGCGCGAAACCGCCGCACGATTTCCGCGCCCAGCAACCCGCGTGCGCCCGTGACCAACACTCGCATCGTGTCGCCTCACCGTCCCCTACGGCATCTCAATAGAGCTGCTGTCGCCCAGCATCAGGCGCAGCGTGCGCGGACGCTTCGCCCCCCCACGCACCACCGCGTGCTTGCCCAACAAACTGCCCTCGATGCGCGTCTCGACCCGCTCCACGCAGCTGCCTTCCAAGATGATGCTGTATTCCACTTCGCAGTTGATGAGGCGCACGCCGTCGCCGATGGCAGTGAACGAGCCGATATAGCAATCCTCCAGCAGGCACTGCGCGCCGATAATCACAGGACCGCGCACCACGCAGCGGCGCAGGATGCTCCCCTCGCCGATGGCGACGCGCCCGTGCAGTTGCGTCTCCTCTAACGCGCCGCGCTGGCACGGCTGTAGGTCTTCCAGCACCAGCCGATTCGCCTCCAGCAGCGCGTCGAGGCTGCCTGTGTCTTTCCACCAGCCTGAGATTTGTTGCCATTCGACCGTGTAGCCGTTGTCGATGAGGTACTGAATGGCGTCGGTGATTTCCAGTTCGCCGCGCCACGAGGGGCGGATGGCGCGCGCGGCTTGGAAGATGTGCTTGTCGAACAGGTAGACACCCACAAGCGCGAGGTTGCTGGGAGGCTGTTGGGGCTTTTCGACGAGGCGGATGACGCGCTCGCCCTGCAACTCGGCGACGCCGAACTCGTGGGGGTTGGGCACTTCTGCCAGCAGGATGAGCGCATGCGGCTGGCGCTGCTGGAACGCTTCCACCAGCGACGCCACGCCCGCTTTCACGATGTTATCGCCCAGATACATGATGAACGGCTCGTCCCGCAGATACGGCTCGGCGGTCAGCACGGCATGCGCCAGCCCCAGCGGTTCGGGCTGAGGGATGTAGGTGACCTGCACGCCCCAGTGGCTGCCATCGCCGACGGCGCGCTGAATCTCGGCAGCGGTCTCGCCGACGATGATGCCCACTTGGCGAATGCCCGCTTCAGCAATCGCTTCCAGTCCGTAAAACAGCACGGGCTTGTTGGCGACGGGCACGAGCTGCTTTGCCATGCTGAAGGTGATGGGGCGCAGGCGCGTGCCTTTGCCGCCTGCCAAGATGAGCGCTTTCATCGCCAAGGGGAGGTAAGGTAGGCGTGCAGGGAGGCGGCGAACTCGCGGAAGAAGGCTGCCACCAGGGGCGCCAGCGTGGCAGCCCACTCGGTGAACTCGCGCCACGAGCGCGGCAGGTAGCTGCGCCATAGCGACGCGCTCGGCTTGCCCTTCACATGCGTCTCCAGCCAGCGCAGCACCTCGCTGATGACCGTGAGCCAGTCGGTGGGCGGTGGCACATGCCCGCCTTTGTACCACACCACCTTTTTCGGCTCCGCCGCTGCCTCGTGCAACGCCTTGTTGGACTCGACAGGCACCACAGTGTCCGCGTCGCCGTTGATGAACAGCACAGGGCGCGGCGCAATCCGCCCCACCCAGTGGACAGGGTCGACGACATCCATCACGCGCAACGCCTCTTCCATCTGCTTGGGGTTGTTTTTGGCAGCGTCGCGCCACAGCGACAGCGCGCTTTTTTCCATCAGCACTTTCCAGTTGCCGCCCGCTACCAGCAGCACAGGGGCTTTGACGCGCTCGTCCACACCCGCAAACATCGAGCCGATAATCCCGCCCATGCTCGCGCCGATGTAGCCGATGCGGTTCGGGTCGATCTCTTTGCGCGTTTGGAGGTAGTCCACGCCGCGCCGCAGGTCGATCACGGTCTGAATCAGCGCGTCGCGGGCGCGGTAGGGGTACATTCCGAAGAAGGGGATGTCTTCGCTGGGCTTGCGCTCGCCGTGATACTGGGCGTCGATGGCAAACAGCGCGTAGCCCGCCTGCGCGAGTTGACCCCAGAGCATCTGAAACATCCGCTTATCGCTGCCCAGCCCGTGCATCAAGATGACGCAGGGCAGCTTCTCCTCGCCGCGATTTTTGGGCAAAATCAGGAATGCGGGCACGCGTTGGTCGCGCGCGCTGCGGTAGGTCACTTTATACACTTGGTACTGCGCCGTCTCTTCTGCGAGTGTCTCCTGCGGGCTAAGCGGGAGGTTCTTGTCATACCCAAAAATCAGTTCGGGGTCGTACTTGGCTGTGCTGTTTTGCGCCTGCGTGCAGCTTGCCAGCATTAGCAACGCCGCCAGCCCGCCCAGTATTGAGGTTCGCCATCGCGTCTGCATAGTGTATAAGATACCTGACAGTGTAGAGGATGCGTTCATACCCATCGGCGTTTCAATCGGTAGGAGCGCACCCCTGTGTGTCTCATCAGTTCAGGACAGACACAGGGGGCTGTCCCCTAAGTCCGCCCCATCACCCCAGCCCAATCACCACAAACGCCGCCCAGTAGAGCGGGTCAGGCTTCTCCCTGCGCAGCTGCGCCTTCGCCGCCTGCAACGCCTCCACCACTGACTTGCCTTCCTTTAGCCCTTCGTAAAGCTGCGTCACAGTATCACCGATTCCTGCTATTTCTTTTCCAGTGGTGCATCGGAAGCCCCCAATGCCGCCTGGAAGGTTTCGAGAGCGAAAGGTAAAAATACATTCGTTTTGAGGACATGCTGAGGCTGGCGGAAGCTTACGGGTTGCAACTCGATCGCGTGAGCGCAAGCCATCATATCCTTGTGCATCCTGCAGTGCCTGCTGTGTTGAACCTGCAAAATGTGAAGGGGCAGGCAAAACCATACCAGATCAGACAGTTCCTCAAGATTGTGGAAGACTATAATCTATCGATGAAGGCAGGGGACGAATGAAGGACTATCACATCAATATATTCTACAGCGAGGAAGACGAGGGCTATATCGCAGATATTCCCGACCTGCCTGGCTGTTCGGCGTTTGGCGAAACGCCTGAAGACGCGCTGCGCGAGGTACAGAT
>JANXCK010000048.1 GCA_025060055.1 Fimbriimonadales bacterium
TACTATTCCACCAGCTCCTCAGGTTTGAACCAGAGGTTTAGTTCATATTCCGCTGCTTCGGGGTCGGAGGAGCCGTGAATGATGTTTTGCTCGATGTCCAGCCCGAAGTCGCCGCGAATTGTGCCAGGTGCAGCGTTGGCAGGGTTCGTCGCGCCCATCATCTGACGGGTAATCTCTACGGCGTTGGGACACTCCAGCACCATCGCCACCACGGGTCCCGAAGTGATGAAGTTCACTATGCTCTCGAAGAAGGGCTTATCGCGATGCACGGCGTAATGCCGCTCAGCGAGTTCGCGTGTGGGGCGGATCATCTTCAAGCCGACGATGCGGATACCTCGCTTTTCAAATCGCTGAATAATTTCTCCAACTAACCCGCGGCGCACGCCGTCGGGCTTGACAAAGATAAGCGTGCGTGTGGTACTCATCACGACCTCCTGAATTCGAGTTTGGAGCGCGCGTCGCTCGCGCAAGAAACGCCAGCAGATTATACCTCGCTTGCTAATAAGTCTCTCAAAAGTCGAAAGCTCCCTTTTTGACCCTCACCCCCAGCCCCTCTCCCAGAGGGAGAGGGGAGTCAAGTTCCCCCTCGCCCACGCGGTGGGAGGGGGGGGCAGGGGGTGAGGGCTAATGTCTCATTAGAAACCCCGATAGGTATAAAATCGTCTTCTTTTACAGGACAGCCACAGGGAGCTGCCCCTACAGCGTTGGTGTAGGGGCGCGCCCTAACAAAGCAACGATTTCATCTTGGAGGCACTTATACCGATTGGGGTGTCAAGTGCAACACGGCTAAAGCCGTTCCTACGCAAACGAAGCCGACCTTCGTCGGCTATAGCCCGCGTAGGCGGGCTTTGTCTGCACAGGAACGGCTTCAGCCGTACACGACATTGCGTCATTTGAAACCTCGATCGGTATTATTAGCCCCTTGAGGGATTCGAAAAGCGCTCAAGCGACGCTGATAAGCGTTCTATCAGGCATAGGCTCGTAAAGCGGCGGTGTCGGGAAAACGCAGACGAACATAGTTCCTTTACCACACTCAGAATGCACCTGAATCGAGCCGTTGTGCTGCTCGATGGCGCGTTGCACCAGCATCAAGCCGATGCCGCTACCGCCTTGCTTGGTGGTGATGGCACGCTCGAACAGATGGTCGCGTACCTCAGGTGGCATGCCTGGTCCCGTGTCGCGAATGACGAGGATGGTCTTTTCAGGGTGTTCTACCCACTCGTACTCGATGCGTCGCTCGCCGTTCCAGTCGCGCATCGCCTGAATTGCGTTGAGCGTGAGGTTCAAAAAGAGCTGCATCAGGGCGCGGCGGTCAGCGTACATGCGCAGGTTCGAAGGGATGCGATTTTCAATCTGCACGGGCGGGTTCAGCAAGCGCGCCCCTGAAAGCCGTTCCACCTCACGAACAATCTGAGCGGGAGCAACTTCGGTCAGCTCAGAGTCGCCTCCCTCGCGCGTCATCGAGAGCAGTTCCATCAAGTATTCGTAAGCCTGTTGGGTTGCGCCCCGAATGCTCTCAAGGTGGCGCACCGCGTCAAACTGCGGGTCTTTGCGCAGGCGCAGCACACCGACATCACAGAGCGACTGCACGTTGTTGAAAAAGTTCTTGAGGTCATGCACAATCCCTTGCACAATCTGTCCTACTGTGCTGAGGCGCTCCTGCTCCACCATTTGCCGATACGCGTCTTGCAGCTCGCGGTTCGCCCGCCTGAGGCTGCTCGCGAGCTGATAAATCTGGGCATTAAGGCGCAGGGAGAACACCAGTGAAATTATTCCGTAGCCCCAGTTCCAAGTAGGTAGGAAAGAGAACACGCCGTAATACACCAGCATGTCGACGACAATCAGCGGGATGGTCAGCCCCAGTGCGCCCAGCATCAGGCGGTCCTGCGGGCTATGCCGCTGCCACCGCAAGTAGGCGGTCGTCAGCGCTCCCAGATATGCGAGCAAGTAGAACGCGGAGTAGCATACCCCCAGCCCCGTGCTAACACCTTGAATGTAGTAGCCACCCAACACGGTTGGGTGCGCCTTGAACTCAGGCGTCACAATCCAGCCCAGAAGCGTCCCGAAGAGCAGCGGTAGCAGAAGCAGCCACAGCACGCGCACCCAGCGTCTCAGCCCCAACTGCAGCAGCCGATCCAGGATTTGCACAAACAGCACGGCGCAGAGAGCGGACAGCACAAACTGCGCCCTCGCATACAGGGAAGCGTTCGACGGCGGCTGCGGCGCACTTTGATACATCTGCACATCGACAAAGCTGAATGCCAAACTGCACACCAAGAACGCTATCAGGTAGAGGTTGGGCGTCCGCTCTTTGGAAAGAAACGCCTGCAGCGTGTGATGGACAATCAGATGACCGTACAGCCCTACGCTCAGCCACACAACCGCCTGTGTCCAAGTGTGCATGACGCCGCTCCGACAGGGTTATTCCACATTCTGGCGACGGCTCTCGTGGCGCATCATCCACACGAACAGGGGTGCGCCCACCAGCGCCGTGATGACGCCCACGGGCAGTTCAACAGGGCGTGCCAGCGTGCGGGCGGCGGCGTCTGCCCATAGGAGCAATAGCGCACTGCCCAGCGCGGACAGTGGCATCAGCACGCGATAGTCGCCGCCGACGACGCGCCGCAGCAAGTGGGGTGTCATCCAGCCGATGAAGCCGATGATGCCCGCAACGGCGACGGTCGCTGCAGTCGCCAGCGCGCCGCTCACCAGCACCAGTCGCTTGAGCCGTTCCACAGGCACGCCCAAGTGCAAGGCAGTCTCTTCGCCTGCCGTGTAGAGGTTGAGCGCACGCGCGTGCAAGAACAGCGCGAGGCAGCCTAAAAGCGCAGGGAGGCTTGCCCACTGCAGGCGTTGCCAATCGGCGTTCAGCAGCCCGCCCAAGAGCCAATACAGCACGCGCGAGAGGTCTTCGCCTGCCAGCACGAGCAGCAGCGTAATCACACCCCACAGGCTTGCGCTCAGCGCGACGCCCACCAGCAAGAAGTCTGGGATGCGCAGCTGCCCGTGCTGACGGCTGAGCGCGAGCGCGAGGCTGAGCGTCAGTAGCCCGCTGACGAACGCCAGTAGCGCGATTGCCCAGCCGTAGCCGCGCGTGTGCCAGCCCAGCAGGGCGCCCGCCGCCGCGCCGACCGCCGCGCCCGACGAGACGCCGATGATGTACGGGTCGGCAAGCGGGTTGCGCAGCAGCCCTTGAAACGCGCAGCCGACACAACCCAACGCGCCACCCACCAGCACCGCCATCAGCACGCGCGGCAGACGCAGCTCCCACAGGATGACACGCGCGGTCTCTTCGCCCTGCCCGCGCAACGCCGCCCAGAGGTCTGCAAGGGGCAGCGGCACTGCGCCAATCAACAGGTTGGCGAATAGGCTGATGCCCAGCGCAATCAGCAGCAGCAATCCCGTGAGCCACGCGCGTCGCCTGCGCACGATTGCCCCTCAAATGCGCACATAGCGCTGTGTCGCCCACCATGCGCACGCGCCGCCCATCAACGCGCCTACCATCGGCAACCCGACGAGGATAGCCAGCGGGGGCAAGCCAGGCGGGGTGTCCCTCAGAAAGGGCCACTGGCGAACTGCGTAGTCCGAGACGAGCGTTGCGCCCAGCAGCACCAGCACTGCCGCCAGTACGCCGCCCACAATCCCCTGAACCATCCCTTCCAGCACGAACGGCAGCCGAATTGAGCGCAGCGTCGCGCCCACCAACGCCATAACGCGCACCTCGCGTTGGCGCGAGAAAATCGTCAGGCGCACTGTGTTGTAGATGAGAATCAACGCTGCCAGCAGCAGCACGCCCCCCGCGCCTAATCCAATCCAGCGCACCAGACGCGCGATACTCAGCACTGTCTGCAGCTCCTGACGACTGTCGATCACCTCTTCCACCAGTGGCGATTGGGCAATCTGCTGCGCGACGGCGGGCAGCGTTGCGGGGTCGCGCACACGCACGGTCAGCTTGTCGGGCAGGGGGTTGGGTATATCGGCGAGGTTCACCTCGTCCGCCAGCTCCCGCTTTTGCTGCTCCCACGCCTCCTCGCGTGGGGTGAGCGTGACGCGCTCCACTTCGGGCATCGCCTCGATACGCGCCTTGAGTTCGACGGCTTGCTGGCGAGTAGCGCTCATCTTCAGGAACACTTCGGCTTCAAACTGGCTCGGAAGCGACTGCGCGGTGGCGTCGAGCTTGTACAGCGCCATGCTCGCGCTCCCCAGCAAGATGAGGGCGATACACGCTGTGCTAATCGCCGCTGCCTGCATCGTTGCGTTGCGCAGCAGGCTCTCGCGAGTTTCGTGCAACACAAAGCGCAGGCGGTCAATCATAGCATGACTGAGGCGTAGAGCCGATCCAGTTCGTAGGGATAGCCTCCGCGCGGCACATCGCTGACGACCTGCCCCCGATCCAGAGCCACCACACGCTGGCACGCGCGGTCGACAATCATGCGGTTGTGCGTGGAGACGATCACAGTCGCCCCGCGCAAGTTGATGCGCATCAGCAGCTCGATAATCTCCCATGAGGTGTCGGGGTCTAAGTTGGCGGTCGGTTCATCGGCGATGAGCAGGGGCGGATTGTTGGCAATTGCGCGGGCGATTGCAGCGCGCTGGGCTTCGCCACCTGAAAGCTGGTTGGGCATCTGCCGTGCCTGCTCGTTCAGCCCGACCAGAGCCAGCACCTGCGCCACACGCTGGCGTACCGCGCTCTCGCCGTAGCCGATGGCGCGTAAGCCGTAGGCAATATTCTCCCAGACGGTTTTGCGGGGCAGCAGCGGGTAATCCTGCGGGACGATACCCATGCGTCGTCGCAGGTACGGCAGCTCGCGGGGTTTGAGCCGATGCACAGGCTGCCCCAGCACCCACACCTCGCCCTCGCTGGGGCGCAACTCACCGTACAGCAGCTTGAACAGCGTCGACTTGCCCGCGCCTGTCGCGCCCACCAAAAACACAAACTCGCCCTTCTCTACGCTCAGGTTCACCCGTCGCAGCGCGTGTTGCTCGCCATACACGACGCTGACAGATTTGAGTTCCACCATCGCCGTGTGATTGCTTCGCGCGCTGCTGCCAGATTCCTGCTCTCAGGATGGGCAAATTAGTCGCGCTCGCCCCGCGCAGAGGTCGGCGCGTCGATGATTGCCTGCGGCGGCGCGTACACGAACACATGCTCGCTCACGCGCTCTACGCTGCCCTCAATCGCGTACACCACGCCATTCAGAAAGTCGATAATCCGCTCGCGTGCCCCTTGCGGCGTTGTGGCGAGGTTGATAATCTGCTGCACGCCCTCTTTCAGCCCGTCGGCAGCCACGCGGGCGTCCTCCAGGCTGTACAACTCCTTGCGGATGCTGATATGGTAGGCGTGGAATCGGCGGAAGCGGGCGTCAGTGGCGTTCGCAGGCAGTGCTTCGGCGTCTTCCTCGTCTCGGTGCAGCCCGACCCACAAGCGCAAACGAGACCACAAACTCTGCCGATCGGCGAACTGTTCCTCCATCTCCTCGTAATAACGGCTCATGACCGAACCTCCTTGTAAGCGTGGCTTGGGCGTCCCGCCCAAGCACCTTGCACGGGCACGATGCCCGTGCGACACGTGGCTTGGACAATCCTGTCCAAGCAGTCGTCGGCGCGACGCCGACGCGACGAAACGTGCGCAATAGGCACTGCGCAACCTTATGCGCGTGCCCCAAACAGCGCGGTTCCGAGACGCAGCATCGTGCTGCCCTCTTCGATGGCAATCTCAAAATCGTGGCTCATGCCGATTGAGAGCCACTGGCGGTTGAGCGCGGGCAGCTGCTCGTACAAGCGGCGCAGGCGCTGGAACGCCGCGCGGATGACGCGCTCGTCGTCGGTGTAGGGCGCAACACCCATCAGCCCTTGCAGCACAACGCCCGACGCCTGCAGCGTCTGCTCAATCAGCGCAGGCGCGTCCTCGAACGAAACGCCTGCCCTACCTTCCACTTCGGCAAGGCGCACCTCGATGAGCACAGGTTGCGTCAGTGCGCGCTGAGCTGCCACGCGCTGCACCTCCTGCAATAAGGATACCCTATCTACCACTTGTATCAATGCAAACCGCCCCACAACATATTTGACCTTATTGGTTTGGAGATGCCCAATAAAGTGCCACCGTATGTCGTGGGGCAAGCTGTCCAGCTTGGAGCGTGCCTCTTGCCAGTAGTTCTCGCCGAAATCGCGCAGCCCAAGCGCGTAAGCCTCGGCGATGCGTTCGGGCGATACGCCCTTGCTGACAGCGACGATACGGATTTCGGAGGGGGTGCGCCCGCTGCGGGCGCACGCGGCAGCGATGCGCTCTTGCAGGGCGCACCAGCGTTCAGACAGAGAGGACATCGGAGCTGCTCGCGACAGATTGGCTCTCAGCAGCGTGCTGCGCAGCTTCGGCAAACGCCTCTTCTAACGCGCCGCTTTTGTGTTTCTTCGCCAGCTGTTCCAAGCGTCCCGTCTCCATGAACCAGACTCGCTCGGCGATGTTGGTCGCATGGTCAGCGATGCGCTCCAGATAGTGCGCCACCAAAAGCAGCCACGACGCTGCTGTGACCTGCTCCGGTCGCTCGCGCATAATCTCCTGCAGTTGCGTGCGCAAGCGACGGTAAATTGCGTCCACCTCGTCATCCTGCTGACACACATGGATTACCTGCTGCAGGTCGCGCTTGACATACGCCTCGATGCTCTCCAGCAGCATTCGGCGCGCGGCGTTCGCCAAGCGCGGAATGTCCACCAGTTGCTCTACGGGTGGCTCGTCATGGATTTTGCGCGCCGCCTTGGCGATATCGACTGCATAGTCGCCGATGCGCTCGATATCGGTAATCATCTTCATAATAGTGCCGATGATGCGCAGGTCGCTGCCCATCGGTTGCTGCAGGGCAATCAGGCGCAGACAGCTCGATTCGATTTCCACATCAATTTGGTCTACCTCATCGTCGCGATGCAGCACCTGCTCGGCGCGTGCCATGTCGTTGCGCCACAGTGCTTCCACTGCCTCCGCGACCATTCCCTCCACGATGCTCGCCATCGCAAGCACCTTCGTCTCCAGCTCCTGCAATTCCGCATCAAAAGCCTGTCGTGTGGTCATCGGCGCGTATTATACCAGAAGCCGAAAGTTTTGGAAAGCAAGAAGGGCAAATCTTGTGTAGGCAATCGCACCCACTACAACCAGTAGATTTCAAGAGGATTGAGTGTGTTTGGAGCGTAAAATGCTTGAAAAAGAAAGGTTGAAGCCTCTTTTGGGGGCTGAAGGGTATCAGAAGCCTCTTGAGTGATAGTTTTGTCCCATCAACTCTTGCAGGAGAGGGCAGCTGGCATGCTAATATATAGCCCATCCCACAGGCAAGCGCAGGGACGCATAGGCAACGATGCGCAGGGACGAATCTTCGCTGGAGCAGCTGCGACTTGGGGAGGATATTGATGCGGCGCAGTTGCGTCGGGCATGGCGCAATGTGGTTCAGGTGTTGCTGCCGCGTATCCCTCTCTCCAGCCGTCGATACTTGGAGGCGATTACGCCTGCTGGTATCGAGGGCGAGTGCGTGCGCCTGCGCCTCGATAGCGCGTTCGGACGCAACTGGATTCAGCAACGCTACCTGCGTGATTTGCAGGCACTGCTCAGCCAGCAGTTGGGGTTTGCGGTCGTGGTGGAGTTGGTCGGCGAGGACGCCGCGCCTGAGCCTACACCTGCCCCGACGCCCATAGCGTCCCCTGCTATCACAGCGCCGCCCCTCCCGCGCCCTGAATTCAATCCGCAGTTGACCTTTGAAACCTTCGTGGTCGGCAAGAGCAATCGGTTAGCCCACGCGGCGGCGCTCGCCGTCGCACAGGGCGCGAATGCTCGCTACAACCCACTATTCATCTACAGCCCGCCAGGGTTGGGTAAGACCCATCTTCTGCATGCAATCGGTCAGGCGTATCTCCAGCGGATACCAAGCGCGCGCGTGATGTACGCCAGCGGCGAGGAGTTCGTGCGCGGCTATGTGCAGGCGATGCGCCAGCAGAAGGCGGACGAGTTCCGCGAACGCTACCGCTGCGTGCAACTGTGGCTGGTCGACGATGTGCAGTTTATCGCGGGCAAGGAGCGCACTCAAGAAGAGTTCTTCCACATCTTCAACATGCTCTACGGCGCGGGTAGGCAGCTTGTCATCACCAGCGATAAGGCGCCGCGCAACCTTCTTGGCGTGGAGGAGCGACTGCGCACACGCTTCGAGATGGGGCTTTGCGCAGACATCGCGCCGCCCGATTTGGAGACGCGGATTGCCATTTTGCTCAACAAGGCGGAACGCGACGGAGTGCAGCTGCCCTTGGAGGTGGCGGAGTTCATCGCGGACAAGATTCAATCGAATGTGCGCGTGTTGGAGGGTGTACTGACGCGCTTGGTGGCGCAAAGCTCGATTACGGGCGAGCCGATGAGCCTGCCGTTGGCAGCGCAGGTGTTGCAAGCGTACTTGGTGAACGCGACGCCGCCTGCGACACCCTCACTGGAGCAAGTGGTGCGGATGGTGTGCGACGAGCTGGGCGTGCCCCAAGACGAACTCGTGGGCAACAGTCGTCGGGGCGAGGTTGTGCAGGCGCGGCAAATCGCTGCGTTCCTCGCACGCGAAGCGACAGGCGAGCCCTGGACGCGCATTGCGGAAGCGCTCGGACGCCACGACCACACCACCGTGCTGCACGCCTACAAGCAAATCGAGCGTCGAATGCGCACCGACACGCGCCTGCGCGAACGCGTTCATCGCCTGCGCCAGCGGAT
>JANXCK010000063.1 GCA_025060055.1 Fimbriimonadales bacterium
GGCACGGTGGAGTACAACGACCTGATTCACGGGCGCACCGTGTTCCAGAACAAGCTCACGGACGACTTCGTGATGCTCAAGTCGGACGGCTTTCCGACCTACCACTTGGCAAATGTGGTCGACGACCACCTGATGGAAATCACGCACGTGCTGCGCGGGGACGAGTGGGTGTCGAGCATGCCGCGCCACCTGAATCTTTATAAGGCATTAGGCTGGGAACCGCCGCAGTTCGCGCACCTGCCCCTCTTGCTGGGACCCGACAAGCGAAAGCTCTCCAAGCGGCACGGGGATGTGGAGTTCACCGAGTTCATACGCAAGGGCTACCTGCCTGAGGCGATGTTCAACTTCTTGGCGATTTGCGGTTGGAATCCTGGCGACGACCGCGAAATCCTCTCGCGCGAGGAAATCATCCAGCTGTTCTGCATCGAGCGCGTCTCGGACAACCCGTTCGTGTTCCATCACGACAAATTGCGCTGGATGAACGGGCACTACATCCGTGAACTGCCGAAGGCGCGGTTCGTCGAACTCTGCCTACCCTACTTGCAGGAGGCGGGACTTGTACCGCAAGAGTTGGATGCAGCCACACGCGCTTATGTGGAGCAGGTTGTGCCGCTGGAGCAGGAGAAGATGAAACTGCTTAGCGACGCGCCGCGCCTGCTCGATTTCTTCTTCAAGGATGACTACCCGATTGATGAGGCGGCGGTGCGCCGCTGGTTCGGCGAGCCGTACATTCCGCAGATGCTGGAAGAACTGATTCGTCGCTACGAGACACTGGAGCCGTTCACCGCGCCCGAAATCGAGCGCGTTACGCGCGAGGTGATTGCGTGGCTGGGCGTCAAAGGCGGCGAGGTGATTCACCCCACGCGCGTCGCTTTGAGCGGACGCACCACTGGACCCAGCCTGTTCGAGATGATTGAGGCATTAGGCAAGGAGCGCGTGCTGCAACGCTTGCGCCGCGCGCAAGGGTGGGTGTTCCGCAAGTAAACAGCGCGTGGGCAACGGCGCGAATGCTGCGCTAATGATACCAATCGGTATATGCCCTCACCCACCGCCCCTCGCCTGCGACGCGGGCGAGGGGAGCCGAGTACCCCACGCTCTCAAGCCTTTCTAAAGATTGCCAACAGCATCACGACGAACGCAATCGCGCTCAGAATCATCGTGATGCCGCCTGGCATCCAGCTGCCTGTGGTGAAGAAACGGTAAGCGAAGAACGCGCCGAGCAGGAGCGCGACTGCTGCGCTCAAGCCGAAGCCCAACGTCGGATTGCGAAAGCTCAGTGCCAAGCCAACAAGCAACAGCGCCGCGGCAATCAGCCCGTTTACTAACGAAACTGTGCTGCGCGCCGCCACATAGCCCATCACGCCACCTGCCGCAATCACGATTGCATACAGCAGCAACACAATCTGAAAAACATTCATCAACTATACCTCCTGAAAAACCTTTGTGAGTACCGCTACCGCCTCGTCGACATCGCGCTCGGTGATGATGAGCGGTGGCACGAGGCGCAACACGGTGTCACCGACCGCGTTGAGAACAAGTCGCTGCTCCAACGCTTTCTGGAACACAGCGCGCGCGATGGGCTGTGTGAGTTCCACGCCGACCATCAGCCCGCGTCCGCGCACTTCGCGGATGGGCGCGCCCGTCTCGCGCAGTTCACAGAGCCGCGCCTGCAGGTACGCCCCCACCTGCGCTGCGTTTTCCAGTAGGTTCTCCTGCTCAATAATCTCAATCACTGCCAGCGCTGCGCTACAGGCGAGCGGGTTGCCCCCGTAGGTTGTGCCGTGTTCGCCTGCCTGCAGCACCTCCGTCGCAACGCCGCGCATCAGGCACGCGCCGATGGGAAAGCCGCCACCCAGCCCCTTCGCAACGGCGACGACATCGGGCAACACGCCCGCGTGCTGGTAGGCGAACCACTTGCCCGTGCGTCCAAAGCCCGCCTGCACCTCGTCTACGATGAGCAGCGCGTTGTAGCGGTCGCACAGGCGGCGCGCCTCCTGCAGGTACTCGTCGCGAATCGGATGAATCCCGCCCTCGCCCTGAATCGGCTCCAGCAGAATTGCGGCGGTGCGCTCGCTGAAGGCATTCCGCAGCGCGTCGAGGTCGTTGCGGGGCAAGGCGCGAAAGCCGGGCAAGAGCGGCTTGAACGGCTCCTGATACTTCGCCTGCATCGTCGCCGAGAGCGCGCCCATCGTGCGCCCGTGAAAACTGCCTTCCAGACATAGAATCTCGTAGTCGGGCGTCTTTTTGACCACATTAGCGAACTTGCGGGCGATTTTGACCCCTATCTCACACGCCTCCGCGCCGCTGTTGCAGAAAAACGCCTTTTCCATACCCGACAGCTCGCAGAGGCGTTGCGCCAAACGCGCCTGCGGCTCGGTCAGGAAGAAGTTGCTGGTGTGCATCAGCGTTCTCGCCTGCTCGCAGATGCGTTGCACCAGATGCGGATGGCAGTGCCCGACGCCGCAGACGGCGATTCCCGCGAGGAAGTCCAAGTAGGCGTTGCCTTGCTCGTCGTACAGCTGCGCGCCTTCTCCGCGCACAAACAGCACTGGCTGACGCCGATACACAGGCAACACATACCGCTGGTCTAACTCGGCGACGGTTTCGTACAGAGGCTTTGTCATACGAGGGCGATTATACCCCGACGGTACTGGTTAGCCCCTACCCTTGCCCCGTTGAACGACACCGTCAGCATGTTCGCGCTGTCCATCACCTTGGCTACTCTCTATCCACTGCCGAGACCCTCAGATCCGTAAAACCCCCGCGGCAACTTAGTGCAAGCGTCGTAATGTCGTCGTTGTCCCGCGAACACTGCACGCGCACCTCGCGTGAGCAAGCGCATTCACCCACTCACTGCCCCCACGAGTGCAGCTCAAGATAGACATTCGCAGGCGTTATCTGGGGGCATCGGGCGTCCAGCAAGAGCCGATGCAGGGCGCACCGAATGAGAGGCGTCGACATCGTCTTGGTTAAGGTGTGTACCAGTCTCGTCTGTAGAGAAACCTCCTCAGGTATCATTCCCCCGCCATGCCCAAAGTCAGCGTGCTGATACCCAGCTACAACCACGCACAGTTCCTGCCCGCCACGCTGGAGAGCGTGTTCCAGCAGACCTTCACCGACTACGAAATCGTGGTGGTGGACGACGGCAGCACGGACAACTCGGTGGCGATTTTGCAATCCTACGGAGCGCGTGTTCGGCTGTTCGTGCAGCCGAATCGCGGCACTTACCCCACGCTGAACCGTTGCATCGCCGAATCGCAGGGCGAGTATTTAGCAATTCTGAACTCGGACGACCTGTGGATGCCCACGAAGCTGGAAAAGCAACTCGCCCTGTTAGAAGCCAACTCGAAGGTGGGACTGGTGCATACAGGGGGACGCTTTATCGACGCGCACGGGCAGGTGCTGTCGCGCAACCCGCTGGGGTTTGAATGGCCCCGCACGCCAACGGGGAATGTTATCGAGTTGCTGGTGCGCTGCAACCAAATCATTATCTCGTCGGTGCTGGCACGGCGCGAGTGTTTCGAGCGGTTGGGTGGCTTTCGCGAGGATTTGTACGGCTCGGGCGATTGGGAGATGTGGTTCCGCGTTGCGTTGGAGTACGACATCGGCTATATCGACGAGCCGCTGACGATGTACCGCGTGCATGGGTGCAACGCCTCGTTCCAGCGTCGGCGCGTGTATGAAGATGATGTGAAAGTGCGCACGGAAAGCATTCATGCTTGCGAGTCGCGCCTGTGGCAGCGGGCGACCGACCCGAAAGCGATGCGCCTTGCGCTGGCACACTCCTACGCCTGTTTGGGCACGGCGTATGCCTTGCTGGGCGACCGCGAGAACGCGCGTCGGGCGTATCTGCGGTCGCTGCGACTCTATCCGCTGCGGTTCAAGAGCCTGCTGCGTCTGGGGCTGACCTTTCTGCCTCTCAAGCCGCTGCCTTAGCGGCGCGTGCCCACACGCTGCTTGAGGTAGTCCTCCAGCAGCACTTTGCCGTTTTGCACGGTGTTCATCACCTTCGCCAGCGCGTTTTCCAGTTCGGTCAGCACTTCATAGGCGTACTCGTCAGCGCCGCGCCTGATTTGCTGCGCTTTTTCGCGTGCCGATTCGAGGATCTCTTGTGCTTGGGTCTGCGCCAGTTGGTAGACTTCGGTCTGACTAAGCATCCGCTGTTGTTCGGCATGAGCGCGTTCCAAGATTTGCTCGGCTTCGCGCCGCGCTTGCTCAATAATCCGCCGTGCCTCTTCATGTGCCTGAGCAATCGTCATCTGCGCTTCGGTCTGCGCACCGCCAATCAGGCGGTCGGTCTCGCGCAGTACCCGCTCGGCTTTGTCAAAGTCGCTGGGCAAGTTCGCCAGAATCTGCTGCACGCGGTTATGACACTCGCCTTTGTCTAAACCGAATACGATAGGTCCGAAGCTCCGTGCGTTCTCGAATGCTTGATCCAGCTCTCTTAGCCATTTGCGTATCATCATACCGTCCGTGTGTACCATAGCTCAGAGCCTCCCCTTACAAGCGTGGGTTTCGATACTCATTTGGAGTTTCCTGCTGTGGGTGGCGCGAATCGCTCCTTGAGTTTGCGGGCGACATTTGGGGGCACGAGGTGGTCTACCGCGCCTCCCAGTCGCGCCACCTCCTTCACGATGGACGACGACAGGAACGCATACTGCTGATGGGTCATCAGGAAGCAGGTGTCCACTTCGGGAGCGAGTTGGCGGTTCATCGTCGCCATCTGGAACTCGTACTCGAAGTCGGACACAGCGCGCAGTCCGCGCACAATCGCGCACGCTCCTACCTGCTGCGCGAAATGTGCCAGCAAGCCCTCCAGCGACGCCACGCGCACATTCGGCAGGTGCGCACAGCACTCTTGGAGCATCTGCACGCGCTCTTCCAGACGGAACAGGGACTGTTTTTGCGCGTTGACCGCCACCGCGACAATCAGTTCGTCAAACAGTCGCGCCGCGCGCTGAATGATGTCCAGATGTCCCATCGTCGGGGGGTCAAAGCTGCC
>JANXCK010000071.1 GCA_025060055.1 Fimbriimonadales bacterium
GAACCTTGCGATGCCCCTTGTGCGCTATCGGATGGGCGATTTAGTGGTGCTACCGCGCGGCGAGGCGGTGGAGCCGATTATCTGGGGCGAGCGTCCGTTTCGTGGCGTGGTGGGACGCCAGTCCGATTACCTCGTCTCGCCTGACGGCGCGCGCTTGATGGGCATCGACCACTTCCCACGCGAGGTGGATAATGTGCTGCGCATGCAGGTGGTTCAGCCATCGCTCGACTTCGTGCGCATATTAGTCATCCCTGCCGCAGGGTTTGGCGAAGCAAACATCGCCCAGATTATGCAGAACGTGCAACGCAAACTGCCCAACAGCATGCGCGTGCAAATAGAAGTGGTGGACGAGCTGGTGCGCACCTCAACAGGCAAAACGCCGTATGTGATTCGGGAGTTTGAAAATGCGTGACCGTGTGCGGGTGTTGGTGGTCGGACCCTCTCCTGATTTGAAAGGCGGTATCTCGCGGGTCATCCGACTGATGGTCACGCATGCCCCACCGGGGGTTGAGTTTCGTACAGTTGCGACAACGCTCCCCCAAAACTCACTGTACGCGGCAGAACACTTGAAGCGCAATCCCATCCAGTATTGCACAGTCGCCATGCGCGGTTTACTGCACTTCGCGAAGTCCCTATCGGAAATAAAAGATATAGCGCGTAAGGGAAAGACAGATGTTGCTCATATTCACTTTGCCTCGCGCGGTAGCACCTTCCGTAAGTACTTTGCCTCGCGCACGTTGCACAGGCATGGCGTTCGATACCTGCTCCATGCGCATGGTGGTGGCTACCGCGAGTTCTATCAGCGCGTTCCTCAGTTCGTCAAAAAGCGCATTCACTGGATGCTGCGCCACTCCGAAGGGCTGATTGTGCTTTCGGATCAGTGGCGTGAGTTCTATCGGGGGCTGCTCGGCGACTGCGCGCGCCCTCTCTGGGTGATGCCGAACCCCGTAGAGTTGCCCGAACATTGGCGCGTAGACGCCTCCGATACACTGAAACTGCTGTTTCTCGGTAGGATGGGCGAGCACAAAGGCACAGACCGCATTCTGCGGGCGGTAACGCGCCTGCCCCAGCCGCTACGCGAGCGTGTGCGCCTGTATATGGCAGGCGACGGGGATGTGGACACCGTCCGACGCCTTGCCGTCGAACTGGGGCTGCAAGCGCAGGTGGACATTCGCGACTGGATTGAGGGCGCAGACAAAGAACGCTGGCTGCAGGAGACCGATGCCTTCATCCTGCCTTCCCGCGCTGAGGGTCTGCCGATGGCGATGCTGGAGGCGATGGCATATGGCAAAGCGTTGATTGTCAGCCCCGTGGGGGGCATCCCTGAGTTTGTGAGCGAGGGACAGGAAGGAATTTTAGTGCCTCCCGACGACATCGACGCCATCAGCCATGCGATTGCGAAGTTGGCGGAGAACCCCGATTTACGCCGACAGATGGGGCTGGCAGCCCGCGCGCGCGTGGAGCCGTTGGATGTGAGGCGATATGTTGAGCGCCTGAAGCAGATTTATCATCAAGCCTGCCGCGAGCGCAGGTAAAATAGAAGAACGAGGTGAACGATGAGGCAACTAAACGAGGTTGCATCGCAGCTTCAAGCAATATACGAGCAGGCGCTTCGAGAAACCAATCGAGGGCGGTACCACGAGGAGTTGTGGAAGTACTACGGGCATTTGCGAACCCCTGCTGGCGCCCGCACGCGAGTGCGTTTTACTCAGGATTTGTGCCGATTAGCGCGATTCGAGCCCGAAGGGAAAGTGATATTAGATGCAGGATGCGGCTTCGGCGCAGTGGCTATTATCTTAATGCTGATGGGAGCAAAGGAAGTGCACGGTATAGACATTCAGGAGTCGCGCTTAGGTACTTTTCAACAGATGATCGCGGATTTTGGCTTTTCCACTCTCGAGGCGCATCTCGCTTCTGTGGAACAGATACCGTATCCAGGTGGTTTTTTTGATATGGTTTTATCCAACGAAGCAATTTCCCATTATAAAGATGTGGACGCATTTCTCAACGAATCAGCCCGTGTACTCAAGCGAGGCGGGAAACTGATTATCGCCGACGGCAACAACGGAGCCAATCCCCGAATCGCTCGGTTCAACTACGAGTTGTGGGATCGATTCGAGAATGGTCCACCAGGTATTATCGAGCATCATCATATCGTCAGACCTTATGTTGAGGCGCGTGCAGAAATTGTGCGAGAAACCGCGCCCAACTTAGAGGAGGCTGTGATAATCCAGCTGGCGCGTAGTACCAGCGGAATGGTACGCTCGGAGATAGTCGAGGCTGTACACGAATATCTGCGCACGGGCAAGATGCCTCAATCTTTCTATCGGCGCGGTACCTGCCCAATTGAACCGTACACGGGCGAGGTGATGGAACAACATTTCCATCCTGCTGAGTTGGCGCGCTACATAGAGCAGTTCGGATTTCGTGCCCAGTACTACGCCTACTTCGGAGGAGCGGGAGGCAACCCCTTCGTGCGCTTGGTGAATGCAATCGGGATGGCGTTTTCTCCTCTCTCTGTAAGGTGGGCGCGCGCTTTTCGGATAGTTGCGGAGCGTCTCTGAATGTTAGAGACCTCCTATCTTGAGCGACTCGATGTAGAACCGCTCGTATGCCTGCACCATCACTTTCAGATCGAAATGCTCGCGTGCGTAACTGCGAGCTGCCTGGCTCAGCATTTGTCGGAACGGAGGATCAGCTACTAATCGCCTCAAGGCATTTGCCAGCGCTGCTTCATCTTCTGGCGGAACCAGAAGCCCCGTGCGTTCGTGCTGAATGAGTTCGGGGACGCCGCCCACTGCCGTGCAAACAGGCGGTAGCCCTGCCGCCATCGCTTCCATCACCGAGAGCGGGTTGCCCTCGTAGTGCGAGGCAAGCACAAAAATGTCCGAAGCGTTCAAAATCGCAGGCACATCGCCTCGCCCGCCCAGAAAGCGCACGCGTTCGGCGATGCCCAGTCCTTGTGCAAGAGGTGGCAGCGTCTCGGCGAAGGCGGGGTTCGTGGGGTCGGGTGCGCCTACCAGCAAAAGTAAGGTATTTGCGGCCGCGTTGCCCAGCCGTGCATAGGCGCGCAGCAGCAACGGATGGTTCTTCTGCTCGCGCAACCCTGCCACACAGACAAGAAGCACGGTTTCCTCGGAAATACCTTCCTGTTGACGCCATGCAGCGCGCCCTGCAGGGTCGGCTGCATAACGCTGGGTCGGAATCCCGTTGGGAATCAGCGCTGCTGGCTCTCGTCGATACTCCTGCCGAAAGGTGCGTGAGACCTCTTCGGCAATCGAGACAGGCAGCACGCCGAACCGATATGCCCACGCTTGTAGCCGACGCGCCCAGCGCGCCCCGATTTCGCCCTGCGCCACATTGTGGACAGTATGCACGATGAGACGCGGACGCGCCAGTACACAAGCGGGGTAGACGTAGCGCCCGACGGTCTGGTGGGTATGCACAATGTCGGGGTTGAGCTGGCGTAACAGGCGTATCAGAGTGAGATAAGCGCGTGGCTCGAAGCCCATGCGCTTGTGAGCTGAGTGTATACGAACGCCGTGCCGTCGTAAATAGGCTTCCAGCGCCGACTGGCGGGGCGGGTGCAGGCTGATGAGGTGCGAGTCGAACCGCTCTGGGTCAAGGTGGGCGGCGAGGTAGGTTGCCATCCACTCCGCACCGCCCGTGTTGAACGCAGGGATTACCTGCACCGCGCGAATGCGCCCATTTTTCATTCCACGCGCACCGTAAACTGCAGTGTACCCTGCCCACCTACAGGCACATTTGGCACAATCCACACTACTTGCCCGTTTTCAAGGCGCGCCTGCGGGTTGCTGCCCACCAGCGTCATCCCTTGCGGCAGGGGCACGGCAACACGCACGTTTGTGCCCGGCGCGGTGCCGCGGTTGCGGTAGGTCACAGTGAACTGCACAGTCTGACCAGGCAACACCTGCGCGTTTTGAGGGCTGAGTTCCAGCGTAATCTCGGGCGCGCTGTAGAATACATGCCCTGTCTGGCGCGGGATCTGCACTACCGTGCCCGCGCGGATAAGGTTCCGATCCCAATCATACAAGTCGCGCGGCACAGTAAAGGTGAAATCGCGGTTGTGCGTTGGGTTCCACACCACAATCCCGTTCTCGTAGTTGCGCACGAACAGTCCGCCCGACACGATATCCCCGTTCAGGATACGGTAGTTCTCCGTCCAGCGTCCGAGCGGCACAAACAGTTCAGGTGGAAAGAAACCGTTCGGGTATTCCTGCTGGTTCCTGCGTGGGTCGATGTAGACATAGGTATTATCGTGTTGAACGATCAAACACCCAGCAATCGCAAAGCGCAGTTTTTGCGGAGTGTCGGGTTGATGGAGCCAGAGTGTCGGTATCAGAATCATAATCTTGTCTGGATGCTCTGTCGCTAGGCGAATCTGGTTTCGCAGTATCCACGCTGCCCAGTTTCCAGGTCCCGTGCCTACACCAGGCGTGCTGTTCGTGGCGTTGCTACCGTAGTCTTGGATGGTCGTAAGCCCCTGAGCCATTCGCGCGTGGGTAAAGGCGTGCTCCAGCAGAAAACCCGCGATGTACGGTAGCGTGGGAATGCCAGGCGCGTCGCTGGAGTATCCCGGTATCCCGCGTAGCCAATAGCCAGGTCCCATCGGGGCATTCACGATGAACTGCGTCCCGTTGAACTCAGTGCGTACCCGAGAACCTACGTACTCGAACCAGCCATTGAAGGCTTGCGCCCACAAGCCGTTATTAGGATAGTTCTGGGGGATGTTTTCGCCGGGCAACCCGTAGCGCATATTCACACCGTCCAAGTACACATAGCGCGGTCGCCCGCAGCGGTTGAGAAAGTCGCGCAGACTCTGCCACGCTCGTTCACGCACCTCAGGGCGTCCTAAATCCATGTAAGTTGCGACATCCGAGGTGTAGGGTCGCCCTTGCTGGTCTCTGAGGAACCAGTCGGGGTGGTTTTGGCGTACATCGTCGTAGTTGTATAGGTCGCTGTTGTGGCGTGCATGAGGGGCGTGGAGCGTGCCAGCGCAGTAAACATATGGCGCCGATATAACGTCAGCGTAGTGTCTCCGAAATACTTGCTCCGCGTGCGGCATGCCTATTATAATCCCGAAGGGTAAGCCATTCAGGTACTGATATCCGTCACCATTACGATAGAGAAAAATCAGACACAGCTTCATACTGTTTGGCAGTGTGCTTGTGCGCATCACGGTACGTGCGGAGATTGCGCGCACATCGTCGATCCAGAATCTTCCTGCTGCAGCACCTTGACCGATGTCAAAAGTTACAATAAGGCTAAATATCGGTAATCTATTCGAGTAATCACCTGCGGGCACCACCGCGGAAACCTCTCGCCACTGATTGGTGCTTTGGTTGCTGGATTCGACAATCGTGTGCCAATTACCGCCGGTAACGATGCTAATACGGTAGGTTGCGTTCTGAAAACCTTCTGCACGGAACGCAAAGCGTACCAACACTGGTTCTCCTGGTGCAGGTTTTAGGAAGCTCTCACTGCCGACGCCTGCTGAGAGGGAAACCCATCCTGCAGCACCCTCAGTGCGCTGAAACTCCAGCTGCTGACTGGCAAGCCCCTCATATTTCACCGCATAGTCCAGCGCAGTACGAAATGGGGTACGATCAACTTCGGGTGATGCGCCAATCCACCAGTTATCGTCGCGCCCATCCTTGTCGTGATCGATTTCACATCGCCCTGCATGGGCAAAGAAATCCAACTGCGCTATCTGCTGTGCCTGCCCTGCGAACGTCACGCACGCAAGAGTCGCCCAAAAGCCCAGAAAGCGTCGCATCGTCTCCCTCCTCTCAGGTCGTTCCACAAACGCCCGAGCTTGTCGCCCGTATTTACACTGTTGGAATTATACCTCTGCCGCCGCCTGTGCCATAATTAGGGCAGATGCAGGAACCGCGAGTCGTTTTCCAGGTCATCAACTCGCTGGGCACGGGCGGCGCAGAAAGCTTTGTGGTCAATCTGCTGCGCTATCTCAACCGTGAGAAATATCAACCTGTTTGTGTCTGTTTATCAGGTCCCAAGCACACGCATAACGAGGCGTTAGTGGAAGGGCTTGGAGTTCCGTTGTACTACCTGCGGGGGAGTAATCTAACGCTGGCGTGGTTGCACAATCGGATGTTCAACGCTTTGTTCAAGCAGTTCCGTCCCCAGATTGTGCATACGCACCTGAGCGGGATCCGCTACGCGCTGCCGCTGGCGATAAAACATCGCACGCCCGTGCGCGTGCATACGCTTCACAACTTAGCAGAGAAGGAAATCGGTGAAAGAGCAAATCGACTGGTGCGCATCCTCGCTTTCCGCTACCGAATTGGCGGTTTTATCCCTGTGGCGATTGCCCAAGAGGTTGCCCGCACCGTTGAAGCTGTGTACGGCTACAAGAACCCACCCGTCATCCTGAACGGCATCCCTGTAGAAGAGTATACCCCGAACCCATCCCAGCGCATGGAATTGCGGTGCGAGTGCGGGGTGGAACCGAACGCCACTGTGATCGTGCATATAGGGCGGTTTATGGAGCAGAAGAACCATCCCCTGCTGCTGCAAGCGTTTTCGCGCCTGCGCCGCGACCAGCCCGTTTACCTCTGGCTCGTCGGTGGCGGGGAGTTGCTGGAGCCAATGCAGCAGCTCGCGCGCGAGTTAGGCATCGCCGAGCGCGTGCGTTTCTGGGGGGTGCGTTCGGATGTGCCTGCCTTGCTGAGCGCCGCCGACATCTTCACGCTGCCCTCCCGATACGAAGGCAACCCGCTCTCCGTGATGGAGGCGATGGCGGCAGGGCTGCCTGTGGTCGCCACCGCCGTGGGCGGCGTGCCCGAGCTGGTGGAAGAGGGCGTATCGGGCTTTTTGACGCCGAACGAAGATGTAGAGGCATTGACCGCCGCGCTGCAACGCCTCGTGGACAACGTTGAGCTGCGCCGACAGATGGGCGAAGCGGCGCTGAAGCGCGTCCGCGAAAAGTTCGATATCCGCCACACCGTGCGCGCCTACGAAGCGCTGTACGAGGAAATCTTGCAGCGCAGGCGACGCTCACTTCGAAGCCAGAATGTGGCATAATAGAAGGCAGGAGCGACGATGACCATCTCGACACGGCGTGTGGCACAACGGTACATCACCAACGGGTGGAACGGCTCAGGAGACCCAATAACGGGATTGCACATAGCAGACAGGAGGCGAAATCGTGAGAACGGACGAACCGCTCGTCAGCGTTATTGTGCCTGTGTATAACGAGGAGAAAACCCTGCAGGAGCTGCTGGAGCGCTTGCGCCGCGCGCCGTTCCGCAAAGAGATTATCGTGGTAGATGACTGCTCCACCGATAAGACACCCGAAATCTTGGCGGAGCAACACGGCGTGATCGCGGTTCGCCACGAACGCAATCGGGGCAAAGGCGCAGCCATCCGCACAGGCTTGAACTACGCCACAGGCGAGATTGTGATTATTCAAGACGCTGACCTGGAGTACGACCCGAACGAAATCCCCAAAGTCATCGAGCCGATTGCGCGCGGCGAAGCGCTCGCGGTGTACGGCTCGCGATTTATGCGCGGCTTACCGAAGGATATGCCGTTCCCCAACAAAGTGGCTAATCTACTCTTACGCTGGAGCGTGAGGCTGCTTTTCTGGTATCGCCTGACGGACGAAGCCACTTGCTACAAGGCGTTCCGCACCGACCTGATTCGTTCCTTCGACCTCAAGTGCGAGCGATTCGAGTTTTGCCCTGAAGT
This sequence comes from Fimbriimonadales bacterium, assembly GCA_025060055.1. GTDB lineage: Bacteria > Armatimonadota > Fimbriimonadia > Fimbriimonadales > GBS-DC > GBS-DC. The sequence goes on from JANXCK010000071.1 coordinate 7,732, forward strand.
CACGGCTAAGTCGCTCAAGCGCGGCGTGCGCATCCATGAGGTGGAGCTAACTAACTACCGCCCGCGCACGAAACGCGAGGGCAAAAAAATCCGCTGGACCGACGGACTGGAAGCCATCTGGACGCTGATACGCTATCGGTTTCGGGACTGAATCGCGCACTGGACAATCTGCCCGAACCAGATGGCTCCAGCGACCACAACAGGAATCGAGAACGCAAACACCTGTAGCCGATAGCGCCAGTAGCCACCCCATCCTGCCGTGAGGGTAAAATAGAGCGCAGCTGCTAAGAAATAGTACAGCCATATGCGCTGCGCTCCGAAAGATTTCCAGCCCAAAAGCCCTAAGCAAAGAAATAACAGATAAACCATGTGGTATCGGAGCCACAACTTGCTAAGCAGCGAGTTGCGAAACCACTCTGGTGTCGTAAGAATAGCCCCTCTGCCCCACCAGAAATTCCACATCCCCTCGAAGAATCGCTGAATCACACGGGGAAAATACTCAGCGCTGTATTTGCGGATTACCTTGCGATAATACTCGCCGCGCCCGAAGTAGTCGGTTTGGTAATCGCGTCCATCCTGACGCATCAGCTGCGCGACCTCGTTCAAAAGGGCTGGGCGCGTTAGCTCGCCCCCAGAAACTGCAACCACCATATGCAGCAGATGAATCTCACCTGAGAGTGTCAACCGCCAAGTATTGTAATGCAACCGATTGTAGATTGCCCAAGGCAGGATAAACAGAGCCACCCCCAGAAGGTACATCAACGCTAACCGCACTCGCTCTCTCAGTAGCTTCGCCGCGTTCAGAATCGACAGCACTCCTAAGAGTATTCCGAAATAGAGCATGCTCGCCCGCATCAGGGTCGCCATTCCCACAGTGGCGCCCACAGCAAGCCCAATCCAGAGCGCTTTCTGCGACGATGCGCCGTTGTGCAAGTGCGACAGCAGATAGATTAGCAGCACCGTCAGGACTACGAAGGGGATTTCTGCAAGGATGTAGCAAGCGAATTCGGGCAGCAGTGGATTGAGTGCGTACAGCCAGCCCCCGATTGCCCCAGCGGTATGGTTCCCCCCGAAAATTCTTCGGGCAGCCGCAATCACCAAGCCACATCCTAACAGACTCAGCCCCATCTGCAACACAATCATCACAGCGGGATGTTCTCCAAAAAGCGTATACAGAGTCGCCAGTAGCAGGGGATAGCCGATCGGGCGATTCGCAATTTCCAGCCCGACATCGGAGTCGGGAAACTCGTCTTGAATCGACGGGCTGCCCATCATCACCTTCGCCACGAGGTGATACGAGGCGGGGTCGCCCTCACCAACGAGCCTGACCTTCTCGTTATGCCAAGGAGCATACCCGATGAACCACAGCGTGTAGATCGCAAAGGCTACACACAGAATAACGCGCGTGTCGTGAAAGGCAACCACCGCGTTGGCTCGGTGTGTTGATTTCATACCTAAGACGATTATACCACTGGCATTCGCTTCAACTGCTGCAGCACCTTGCAGTGCAGGCGACGCTAACTTCAGGGGTGAAATGTGCCATAATAGTAGGTAGGAACGGCTATGGCGATTCAGACACGGCGCGAGGCGCAAGGGCGTATCACCGACCTGTGGAACCGTCCGATTGAGTGGCTGCACGGGCTGTCACTGCGACTGCTGGGCTGGTTCACGCAGGAGCGGTGGACAAACGCTCTGGTGTTATCCGCACTGGTTGTTGCAAACTCGATCGTTCTGTTTTTCCTCTTGCGGGGGAACATGGATTATGCGATTGTGTTTACAATCTTTGTGCTGATACTCCCCCTGATGTGGTTTTTCCCCGAGTTTGGGGTCGCTGTGTTCATCATTTCAGGTAGCAGCTTACTGGTGAACGCGCTCTACTTCGCCTCGCCAATTCCCGGAACGGGTGAACGCACGGTGAACCTTGCGTTCCTGATGCTGCTGTCCGCACGAGCGATTTATGAGCATGTGATTACACCTAAAGCGGAGCGCCCTCGCGTGTTCACATGGTTTACCGTGTTGCTTGCGCTCTTTTGGGTGTACTACATAGGGCACGTAGCGTACATCTACCTGTTTCGCTATGACGAGCCGCCTCCAGGCGAGATGTCGGTGGCGTTGGGCACTTACCGACCGGGACTGATCCGCTATTTCGATTATCACATCTTATGGATAGGTGTTCTTCCCCTCATCATTTTGCTGCGCGACTTCCAGCGCGCCAAACGCGCGCTGGCGATTGTGGGGATTATTTTAGCGTTAGGCGTTGTGACCTTGGTGATGGAGTATTTTGCGCCGTTGCCCGTCGCGTGGAAAATCGTGTTCCAGATTCAGGCAGCGGGTGAGACAGTCGAGGGCTACCGCGTGCGCGACCCTGCAGTTCTGTATTTGATGTTGGTGGGTTTGTTTGCGGCGGTTTACAGTCTGGGTTATCTGCGGGGATGGCAGAACGCGCTGGCGGTAGGCTTTATTGCAGCAGCGACTTACTCGGTTCTCATCACGAAGAACCGTGCCCTGTGGGCACCGCTGATGCTGATGACGCCCGTCGCGTTGCTGTGGAAGCCTCCCGCTGTGCTGCTTAGACAAGCGCGAGTGCTGGCAGTAGCCGTGCTGTTGCTCGTGGCAGGCATGTTTAACCCAGAGTTCAACGAGGCTGTGACGCGCATCTGGAACGAGGCAGTGGAACGCTGGCAGCGTAGCTACGCTTTCGGGGGCGACCCACGCAACGATCCCTCGTATCAAGTGCGTATCCGTGAACGGGAAGCGTGGGAGCGCACGATAGCACGGTTTTCCACCTCCGAGTGGCTGTTTGGACGCGGGTTGGAAACCACCTATGGATTTTATTTCCCAATCTCACACTTTGGTATTGAGGGACCTCGTGGGGAAAAGATATTCCTCGAAAAACGAGGAATGCACTTCGCTTGGTTGGATCGCCTGCTGAAGATAGGCATCATCGGCACTGCGCTCATGGCGCTGGCAATCGCGGCGGCTCTTCTACGAGCAGCGCAGGCGTTCTTCGCTGTGAAACATCCCTTCACGCGCGCGTTGCTAATGGGGGTGGGCGTAGGAACGCTGGGACTGCTGTCTTTCGACTCTATCCACTTTGGCACGCTGGCGCGTCCAAATGCTTTGCCTGTGATTTTGCTCTGGTCTATTGCCGAACTCACTTTCCACTGGCATCGCACGGGGCAGCTGCGTACTCAGTCAGGGGTCTCGTCAGCGTAGCGGCACCTACGGTCTGCTACTCCCAGCAAGCGATGGTGAGCCGGGTGGGGATCGAACCCACGACCCACGGATTAAAAGTCCGTTGCTCTACCGCTGAGCTACCGGCTCACGCAGTAGAGTATACCTGAAGGCAATCCCCGAATGCAAGGGGCGTCGCTCGAGCAGCTCGCTGCGGTTGGTCTCATCGCACTTGCTTGAAGATGAGCTGCGCGGCGCGGCGTCCCGTTTCGGCAGCGCCGTTCATGTAGCCCTGATAGTGGATACTGGTGTGTTCACCCGCAAAGAACAGCCTGCCCACCGGCTTGAACTCTGCCCCCGCAATCGAGGTGTATTGCCCAACTTTCCAGCACGCGTAGCTGGCTCGGGTGTGCGGGTGGGTCGGCCAGTGGAAACGCACGGCGTTGCCTGTGTATTGCGCCGTCGCACCTGGGAAAATGCGCTCCACACCGGGCAAGAATGCTGCCGCTTGCGACTGCGGCGTGCCCGCGCCGACTCGAACGCCTGGTGTTCCGCCCAAAAATAGCGTCAGCGTGCCCGCCGTGCCTGACTGCAGCCGACTGCTGTCCCAGCCGCTTTGGAACGGCTCGTCCGTGAAGAAATCGCCGTTCAGCCCTTGCGTCCGCCAAAACCGCGACTGAAAGCCCAAAACCAGCTTCGCATTCGTGCCATAGCCCAACTCGCTAATCGCGCGACGCTTCACAGGGGGCAACGGCACGCACATTTCAACCTCACGCAGCAGCGTAAACGGCAGCGTCAGCAACACAAAGTCTGCCTGCACTTCCACAGGGCTGCTGTTGGGGCGCTCGAAGGTGAGTCGATAGCCGTGCGCGCTTTGCTGGATCGCCACCAAACGATGTTCGAACTGAATCTGGCGTGCCATGAGCTGCGCCAGACGGTCGGTAATCTGCTGGTTGCCCCCACGCACCTTGTAGCGCTCATCGCTTTCGTCGAAAAAGTCAAAACCGTCTTCCAGCTCGGTATCTATCAAGAAA
>JANXCK010000102.1 GCA_025060055.1 Fimbriimonadales bacterium
CTGGGCATTCTGCTGGGCATGGCGGGCGTATGGGTGATTGTGAACAAAGGGCTGCTGCTGCGCGAGTTCACAGGAGCCACGCTGGGCAACCTGCTGGTGCTGCTGGGAGTTCTTACCGAGAGCGTGTATGTGGTGGTCGCCAAGTCGCTGGCGATGCGCTACTCGGGCGTCGCGCTGCTCACCATCCAAGCGAGCTGCGCCGCCATCGCGCTCACTGCCATCTCGCTGCTCCTTGTCGGAAAGCCGAACTTGAACTGGACACCGGTCGACTTCTGGATGTGGTTTTACCTCACGGCTGTCTGCACAGTCTTTGCGTTCTCGGTGTGGTTTTACTTGATGGAGCGTGCGCCCGTGGGGGCGATGGGGGTCACGATTTTCGCGCAGACCCCCGCTGCAGCATTCATCGGCTACTTTTTGCTCCAAGAGCGATTGCACCCGACGATTTGGGTCGGCGCTGGGCTGATTGTGGGCGGCATCGTGCTCACGCTGAAAGCACGCCAAACCGATCGAGGCTAACGACGCCGATTATTTAGCCACGCTAAATAGTGCGCGAACCTCCCCACCCACTGAACTGGAAACAAATGTCTCCTGAGGTTCGCGCACCCCTTAGCTACGCTAACTATCTGAACTCACACCCCCACACACCCCACACCCCACCCCCAAAAAACCCCCCCAACACCCCCCCCCCCCAAACAAAAACACCCCCCCCAACCCCCCCCCCCCCCCCCACCCCCCCACACCCGACCTCACCCCCCCCCCCCAAGCCCCCCCAACCCCAACCCCCCCGCCCGTAGACATCTGTCGCGCGAACCTCCCCCTGTGGGACAGTTGAACTCAACTTGCGTTGAGGTTCGCGCAACGGCTGAGTTCAAAATTTGGGGCGATTGTTAAGAAGCAGGGGTATGCCCTTGACAAAGGGGGGTTGTGATGAGGTAGGATATCCAGTAGCACTCGCCCCCAAGGGCGGGTGTCAATTGAAACGTTGAGCGCACTGGCTGAAACCGTCGGCGACGGCGAAAAAGTAGCACTCGCCCCCAAGGGCGGGTGTCAATTGAAACACGCACATCCTCGCGCACGCGCTTGCCACGCGCAATACGACGGGTAGCACTCGCCCCCAAGGGCGGGTGTCAATTGAAACGGCAGCGAATGCTCTACGCGCAGGGTCGGACCGATGAGCAAGTAGCACTCGCCCCCAAGGGCGGGTGTCAATTGAAACCGCTTGCTGCTGCCTGCGGTGTGTCCGCTGTTGATAGCGGTCTGTAGCACTCGCCCCCAAGGGCGGGTGTCAATTGAAACAGTACCGCCTCGCCCAACAGCAGGGGCTACAGCCTGACGCGGTGTAGCACTCGCCCCCAAGGGCGGGTGTCAATTGAAACGTAGAACTCTACATCGTCCACATAAAATCGCCTGATAACCCAGCGTAGCACTCGCCCCCAAGGGCGGGTGTCAATTGAAACACAACACGCTGCAGGGCAGCACGGGCACGCCCCCCAACATCAGTAGCACTCGCCCCCAAGGGCGGGTGTCAATTGAAAATTTGCGAAAAATTTTGCTTTCGTTAAACAGTCTCTGAGAAATCGTGCCTTTTACGCTCTCCTCTTTCAACCTCCCTCTTCCGTTCCGTGGGAGAGGAGCAAGGGATAAGGGCACTTGACAGGGTACACTAACCGCTGATGCCGAAGCCGATCCGTGCGGTCGCTGTGTGCGGCACGCGTCCCGACGCCATCAAAATGGCGCCTGTCGTCCACGCGCTCCGCAATCACCCTGCCTTCGAGGTGCGCCTGGTTGCCACAGGGCAGCATCGCGAGATGCTCGACCAAGTGCTGCGCCTTTTCAGCCTGATGCCCGACGCCGATTTGAACATCATGACGCCCCACCAGACGCTCGCAGAGATTACTACGCGCAGCTTGGAAGGGCTGGATCGGCTGCTGCACGAGTGGTCGCCTGATGTGGTGTTAGCGCAGGGCGATACCACCACCACCTTCGTGGCAGCTCTGGCGGCGTTTTATCGCAAGGTTGCGTTTGGGCATGTGGAGGCGGGGTTGCGCACCTACGACAAGTATCAGCCGTTTCCCGAAGAGATGAACCGCCGCCTGACCGCGCCGTTAGCCGACTTCCACTTCGCGCCGACAGCAACCGCACGCCGGAACCTGCTGCAGGAACATATCCCTGCGGAGCGCATCTGGATCACGGGCAACACAGGCATCGACGCCGTGCTGTGGGTTGCTCGGCAGCCTTATACTGCCGACGACCCGTGCTTGCAGCGTGCGCTGAGCCACTCAGGCAGGCTCGTGTTGCTCACGGCGCACCGCCGCGAGAACTGGGGCGAACCACTGGCAAATATCGCGCGCGCAGCGCACACGTTGCTGGAACAGTTCGACGACCTGCTATTGGTGCTGCCGATGCATCGCAACCCGCGCGTGCGCCAGCCACTGCAAGCGATTTTGGGCGAGCATCCGCGCGCCCTGCTGACGGAACCGTTGGACTACGCACCGTTCGTGCATCTGATGCGCCGCGCCGACCTGATTCTGACCGACTCAGGCGGCGTGCAGGAGGAAGCCCCTGCTTTTGGCAAACCAATTCTGGTGTTGCGTGAGACGACTGAGCGTCCTGAAGGAGTCGCAGCGGGCACGGCGAAGTTAGTAGGCACTGCGCCCGAACAGATTGTGGCGGAAGCGACGCACTTGCTGAGCGACGCCGATGCTTACGCGCAGATGGCGCGTTCCATCAACCCCTACGGCGACGGACGCGCCGCCGAGCGCATTCGGGAAATCTTGCTGCGTGAACTGGGGGGAGGCGAGCTTTGAATGAGAGTCTCACAGGAGATAATCACAAGCTTCGCGCGGGTGCTGATCGTCGCAGCGGCTTACGCCCTATTGTCAGTAGTGGGCTTGAAGTTAGTCGTGTTGCCCGATGGCAGCAGTCTGCTGTGGCTCCCTGCGGGCGTCGCGCTGGGGCTAACCTACTGGTGGGGCTATCGGGACGGGTTGCTCGGCGCAGCGCTGGGTATGGGGGTGTTCGTAGGGCTGTATCGGGGGATGTGGGATTTGGCGGCGCTGAGCGCACCGCCTGTGGTGTTGGGCGTAGCAATCGGCGTGGCACTGCTGCGCCGCGCGGGGGTGAACCCACGATTTCGTGAATGGCGCGATGTGGCACTGTTCGCGCTTATCGGCGTGGTTGCGAACCTGCCCTCACCTGTGCTGAACAGCTGGCTGCGCGACTACTACGGGTTGTTTGCCACTCAATCGTGGCTCCTCACAGCGTTTTACCGCTGGATGGGCGATTGGCTGGGCTACCTGCTGGTAGGCGGATTCCTGCTGGTCTGGTGGGGCAACTGGCAGATGCGCAAGCGCGACTACTTCGGGCTGGCACTGCTGACAGGGAGTGTCGTGATTGCCGCGTGGGCGGCGTTCCAGCTACAGCGTACCGCAGAGATGGCAGCTCCTGCGCTGACACTGCTTCTACCCCCGATGATTGTGGCGACCTTTGCCTATCAGCAGCGCGGTGCCGCAATAGCCACGCTGACCGCTGGGCTTGCGATTGCAGTGTTCGTTCCCCAGTGGCACGAGACACAACCGCTCACTTTCAAATACGGCGCGTTCGGCTGGCTATTCCTCACGCTCGCCTTCGCGACCCTGATGACCGTTGCAAGCCCCATTGCGCAGCAGCGCGAGTACGCCCGCCACTTAGAAGAATCTCGCCAAGAGCTGGAACGCGCTTACCAACAGGTGCGTGAGGTTCTGGAGAATGCACCGACGGTTGCGATGCAGATGTTCGACGCGCAGGGGCGCGTCCTGTTCTGGAACCGCGCTTCTGAACAGTTCTATGGCTACACAGCCGACCAAGCGATTGGTAAGACGCTGGACGCGCTTATCCTGACGCCTGAGCAGCAGCGCGAGTTCATGGAGATGCTACAGCAAGTGGCGCGCACGGGCAAGCCTGCGCCGTTGCACGAATGGCGTGTGCGCACCGCTGACGGTAAGGAGCGCGTGCTACTCTCCTCGCTGTTTCCCATCCGCTACGCGAACGCCACATGCTTTGTATGCGCCGATATCGACATCACCGAGCGCAAGGCGTTAGAACAGCGTCTGTTCCACGCTGAGAAACTGGAGAGCGTTGGGCGATTAGCAGGGGGCGTGGCGCACGATTTCAACAACCTGCTGACAGCCATTCTCGGCTTCGCGGAGTTAGCGCAGGCGCGACTGCCCGAAGACCACCCTGCCCAGAGCGATTTGCAACGCATCGTGGAAGCCAGCGAGCGCGCGGCGAACCTCGTGCGTCAGCTGCTGGGGTTCGCGCGGAAACAGTTGACCCAGCCGCGCCCTGTAGCTGTCAACGAGGTCGTCGCCAACCTGACACCTCTTTTGGAACGCACGCTGGGCGAGAACATCCAACTCGTGCTGCACCTAACCCCTGAAGAGACCACCGTGTTGATAGACCCCAGCCAGCTTGAGCAGATTGTGATGAACCTTACGCTCAACGCGCGCGACGCAATGCGGAGCAAGGGCAGAGGCACTATCACCATCACAACGCAACGCCGCGTGTTCGCCACAGATGACCAGCTACCGCCTATCCCCGAAGGCGAGCCGCTCGCTTCGGGCGCGTACATCTGCCTCACGGTTCAGGATACGGGCATGGGTATCCCTGAGGAACTGCGCCACCGCATCTTCGAGCCGTTTTTCAGCACGAAAGGCTACGGCAACACAGGGTTGGGGCTGGCAACAGTGTACGGGATTGTGCGCCAGAACAAGGGCTTCGTCACCTTCGAGAGCGAGCTGGGCGTCGGCACGGCTTTCCATGTGTGCTTGCCTGCGTGGGAAGCGAGCGACGAAGCATAATTGGCGTCACGTACCCGTGTCGCCTGCGCTCACTGCTTGGAGCATGAAGTTGACCAGCAGCGGGTAGAACTCGTCGGGGCGTTCGTAGCGGGCTTGCACATGGGCGCAGCCATCCGCCCACCAGAGCCGTTTGGGTTCCCGCGCTGCTTGGAAGAGGCGTTCCGCGTGGTACGGTGGGATGAGCTGATCTTCAGTGCCGTGGATGAGCAGCACGGGGCGCGGCGCAATCTGTGCGATGACCTCTTCGGGCGCGACTTTGCGCGGCGACTGGCGCGTGATGAGGCTGCCGAGCCAAAGCGTGGGGTGCAACAGCGTCGACGCCTTACCGACGGCGTTGCGCCACCAATCTTTGACGGCGTCGCTCAGGCGGGCGTAAGCCGAGTCGGCAATCACGGCGCGGATACGCTCATCTTGGGCAGCTGCCAACAGCGCCGCCGCGCCCCCCATCGACGCTCCGTACACCACAATCGGTAGCCCTGGCGCAGTGCGCGCCACGAAGTCCACTGCCGACAGCAC
>JANXCK010000110.1 GCA_025060055.1 Fimbriimonadales bacterium
GTGAGGATGCGCGTGATACGGTAGCCTTGTGCCTGCTCATCCCACTCGAACTCCGCGCCCAGCATGCCGACGCTGTATTGCGGGGGCTGACGATAATCGCCGCCGAACTCGTAGCAGTGGGAAGTGCCCAGCTCGCCCTGCATTTCCCACATCAAATCGGAGAACTCGCCGCGCGTGGCGACGCGCTCCAGCAGTGGGTAGTAGCGGTCGTACACTTTCTGCCAGTCGACGCCCGACATCTCGGCGTTCCAGAAGAACTCGCGTTGTAATCGCCACGCCTCGCGGTACATTTGCTGCCACTCGCGCGTGGGCACGATGGCACAGCGCACGCGGCTGAGGTCGATCCAGCCGCTTTCGCGCGAGGGCGGGGCTTGCTCGTGCTTGTCGTCGGGCTTGTGCCCTGCGGGGAGGACGCGCAATCGCTTGCCTGAACGGTACGCCAGCGTTTTGTGGTCGCGCGAGAGAGTAAAGTCGTTCACTTTGGTCGCCAGTGTCTCGGTCTTGGTGTTGAGGAAATCGTACAGTAGCAGGGTTCCGTTGCCCTCGTCTTCGGAGCGTAGCCAACTTTTGTCCAGCGTGCCCTCCACAGGGAACTGCGTTGCAATGACGCGCCGCTTGCTTAGCCCCGCTACCTGTCCGTAAATGCCTGCTGGCAGCGGCACGGTAATCACGCGCAGGTGGATGTCGTCGAAGTCGATCTGCGTCGGTGTGATGGGTTTCTCCCCGTTTTGTCCGTCGGAATGAACAGGCGTCGTCGGCTCCATCGCGCTTGCAGTATACCCGAAGGTGACTGAGAGGGCGAGGGTGTTCGAGAAATGTGACTGTCCAAGCCACACTGTGCTTGGGTGGGACGCCCAAGCCACGCTCGTCGGCATGGCGCCGACACGACACAACAGGACTCCACAAAACAGCCTCTTTGAGACTGTTTATAAGAAATAGGCATGAACCCGACGGCTAAAGCCGTTCCTATGCAGACGAAGCCGACCTGCGTCGGCTTTTAGCCCGCGCAGGCGGGCTTGGTTTGCACAGCAACGGCTTCAGCCGTCCACTTCTTAAACAGTCTCTTAGACCGTGTTCAGTACGGCGATGAAGGGCAAGTTGCGATACCGTTCTGCGTAGTCCAAGCCGTAACCGACGACGAATCGGTCGGGGATTTCGAAGCCGCAGTAGGCAAGTTCGATGGGCACTTGGTGGCGTGCAGGCTTGCTCAGCAGCGCGCAAACGCGCAGGCTGGCAGGCTGACGCTGGCGCAACTGCCCCAGTAGATACTCCAAAGTCAGCCCTGTGTCGTAAATGTCTTCCACCAGCAGCACATGGCGGTCGCGAATCGGCGAATCGAGGTCTTTGATGAGCCGTACCTGCCCTGTAGAGTAGGTTTCGTCGCCGTAGCTGGAGACCGCCACGAAATCGTAGGCGACGGGCAGCGGGATTGCCCGCATCAGGTCTGCCAAGAACACCAGAGAGCCTTTGAGTACGCCCACCAGCAGCGGGGGATGCATGCAGTAGTCACGCGTAATCTGTTCGCCCAGTTGCTGCACTCGTGCCTGCAGCGCCGTGCTGGGGATAAGCATCTCCAGCTCTGGAAAGCGTTCGAGCCAGGCGGAGTCGCATGTGTGCGTCATACGGCGTGCTGCCCTCAAGCATACCTCATCACGCCGAGTTCAGGTATACTTTCCGTGCGACAAGGAGGGCGACTATGCGCAGGGTTGCATTCGCCGTGTGGTTGGGTCTGGCGATGAACGGAAGTTATGCGCAAACGAAGTTGACCATCACGCCTCTTGAAGCGGTTCCGAACCCCAATCTGCTTCGAAATGCCAGCTTCGAACAGGTGGAGAACAATCTACCTGTTGGTTGGAGCTGGGACAAGCGCAACACCGATTCGGCAGTGCAGGTGGTCTCAGAGCCAGGCGCGACAGGGCAGGTTTGTCTGAAGTTCACGAATACGACGCCGTTCGGCGCGGACGTGTACGGTTTGATGCGCTATGAGGGTGGTGTGGCGGTGCAGCCTGGGGCGGTCTACACGCTCAGTTGTCGCTACAAGACGCGCGAGGGCTACGCGGGGTTTATCGGCGGTGGCGAAGGTTGGCGCGTGCGCTTGCCCTTAGAAGACACGCGCGGGCTATGGAAACGCGCCGAAATCACTTTCGCCACCAAAGAGAAGGAAAGCACCTTTGAGTTAGTGATTGTGATTGAAGCCCCCACTGATGGCGTATGGATCGATGCCGTCAAGCTGGAGGCGGGCAGTCGCGCCACGCCGTTCACGCCCGCTGAGACACCTGAACGCCCTATCGTGACTATCGACGACCTCGGCGAGCAGGTGTTTTTGAACGAGACGCAGGGGCGTGTCGGCTTCGAGATTTACACTGCGCAACCGTTGCGCAACGCCCAGATCGAGGCGCAACTGGGCGATCAGCGTGCCCGCCAGCGCGTTAACCTAAACGCTGGGCACGCTCGCGCTGAGTTTGTGTTCCGCGCCCCGAGCGAACCCGACCAGACGCTGCGTTTCCAGATTCGGCAGGGCAGGCAGACCCTGGCGACAGTGGAACGCCCGCTGCGCTTTTTCACGCGCACGCTTGCCGAAAAACGGCTGCAAGACCTCGCTGCACAGTTACCCCAGTGGGAAACCCAAATCCAGCAGGCACGCGCAAGCGGACAAGATATCGCCTACCCGCAGGCGAGTCTAACGATTTTGCAGGAGTTCATACGCTATGTGGGCGAGGATTTGCAGAAAGGACAGGTGCAACGCGCCTACCAGCAGCTGGATGAGATGGAGCGCGTGGCGGCACGCCTGAACCAGATGCTGGCGAACGCCCTCAGCGGAGCGAAACCCCTGCCGACCGTGCCACGCTATGTGACCTCCCCTGTTGAGATTCGCGGCGCGTCGCTGATTGCCGAGACCGAAGACCCGCTTACGGGCGCACGCGAGCGACGCCCTGTGTTTTTCGTGGGCTTTGGACACTTCGGACAAGTACGCGCCGATATCGAGAAGTTCCCCAAAATGGGCTTCAACCTAATCCAGATCGAGCGCGGCGTGTGGGACATCCTGCCTGAGGAAGGCAAGGTAAACCTGAAGCCCTTCGAGGAAGATGTGTTGCCCGCTCTACGGCGCGCCGCTGCTGCGAATGTTAAAGTCGACTATCTGATTAGCCCGCACTATATGCCCCAGTGGGTCTATCAGAAGTACCCACATCTGAAGCAGCCGCGTGATGGGTTTATCCAGTATAGCCTGTTTGCTCCTGAGAGCCTTGAGGTGCTGCGTCAGTATATCGACAGTTTCGCGCCGCTGCTGAAAGACCAGCCCGCGCTGCTGAGTATCTGCCTCTCCAACGAGCCTTTGAACAAGGAGTCGCCTGAGTCGCCGCCCCATCAACAGGCGTGGCGCACATGGCTGCAGAATCGGCACAAGAATCTCCTCACGCTGAACACACGCTGGAAGACGAACTACCAGAGCTGGGACGAGATTCCGATTCCCGACGAGGAAGCGGGCGTGCGCTACGCGGAGTGGCAGGATTTCAACGCTGAGGCGCTGGCGAATTGGCATCGGGAGTTGGCAAAGGCGATCGAGCGACACTTGCCAGGCGTGCCGAAGCACTCGAAGCTGATGAGCTGGACTTTCACCAACGATCGGGAGCTGTCACGCGGGGTAGACCCCGAGCGGTTCGCTGCGTTTTGCGAGCTGAACGGCAACGATGCTGCCACCTATCCCAACTGGGATAAGGGCGCCCCGTGGGCGTTTGGCTGGGTCACGACGATGCTGGCGCACGAGATTCAGCGTTCGTTGCGCGACGCGCCCGTGTTCAACTCGGAGAATCACATCATTCGCGACCGCGAGACGCGTTATGTACCGCCGCAGCATGCCCGTGCGGTGCTGTGGGAAGAGGCGATTCGCGGGCTATCAGCCACGACTTTCTGGGTGTGGGAGCGCACCGACGACCCGAAAAGCGACTTTGCGGGCAGCTTGTTGCATCGTCCCGAAATCGTGGAGGCACTCTCGCACACGACCTTAGACCTGAATCGGCTCGCGCCGTACATCGCCGCGCTGCAGAACCAGAAGCCTGATGTATACCTGCTTTACTCGCAGTACGATATGATGATGCAAGGCGCGGATGCCGTTGTGCCGCGCGACAGCCTGTATATCGCGCTGACGATGTTGGGTGTGCGGGTCGGGTTTATCACCGAGCGGCAACTGGAGGCGCGTCGGTTGCCTGAAGGCGTCTCGCGGATTATCGTTGCCAACACGCAGTATCTTTCCGACGAGGCGTTCGCGGGGCTGGAACTGCTGCGCCAGCAGCGGGGAATCCAGCTGCTGGGCTTCGGCGAGCCGTCGCTGCAGTTCGATCGCTACGGACGCGCACGCACCTCGCGCCCAGGTATCACCTTTTTTGAGCGCAACCCGCTGACGGACGCGCGGCGTCTGTTCCTGCGCCTGCCGTCCTTGCTGAGCAACTGGCGGATTGAGCGTCCTTTGCGCTTGCTGGATGCGAATGATCAACCCGTGTGGGGTGTCAGCTATCGCGTCGCGCCTTACGAGAATGGCTTCGTCGCCAGCCTGTGCAACTACACGCGCAATCCGATAACCGTGCGCTTGGTGAACGCCGAGAACCAGCCGATTACGGCGACCAACCTCATCGATGGCACAACAGTGCAGGACACGCTCACGCTGCAGCCGTTGGAGCCTGTGCTGCTGAAGTGGTGAAAACGGCAGCGCGCTCTACCGACTCGTGGCGATTGCCTGTTCCAAGTCCTCGATGAGGTCTTCGGCGTCTTCGATGCCGACGGAGAGGCGGATAAGAGCATCGGTGATGCCCGTTCGATCGCGTTCTTCGGGCGGGATGGAGGCGTGGGTCATCGTGGCAGGGTGGCACACGAGCGATTCCACGCCGCCCAACGACTCGGCTAAGGTGAACAGGCGCGTGCAGGAGAGGAAGCGCATCGCACGCTCGACGCCGCCGTGCAGTTCCATCGTGACAATCGCGCCGAAATCGTGCATTTGCCGACGCGCCAACTCGTGTCCCGGATGGTTGGGTAATCCAGGGTAGCGCGTCAGTTTGACTTCGGGGTGATGGGCGAGGTACTCAGCGATGCGTCGGGCGTTCTCGCAGTGCTGGCGCATCCGCAACGCCAGTGTCTTGATACCGCGCAGCACTAAAAAGCAGTCCAGCGGTCCGGGCACTGCGCCGACTGCGTTTTGGTAGAACTTGAGCTGCTCGTACAGGGCGCGGTCGCGCACACACAGCGCGCCGCCCACCACATCTGAGTGCCCGCCCAGATACTTCGTAGTGGAGTGGACGACAATGTCCGCGCCGAACTCGAAGGGGCGTTGCAGGTAAGGCGTTGCGAAAGTGTTGTCGACGACAGCGAGCGCGCCGTGCGCATGTGCCAGCTCGCAAGCAGCGCGCAGGTCGGTGATAGTCAGCATCGGGTTGCTGGGCGTCTCGATCCAGAGCAGTTTGGTATTTGGGCGGAAGGCGCGGCGCAGTGCGTCGAGGTCGTCACCGTCGGCGTAGGAAAACTCCACACCGTACTTTGTCCAGACACGCTCGAACAGCCGGTAGGTGCCGCCGTACAAATCGCGCGTGGCAACCACATGGTCGCCTGCCTGAAGTAGGTTCAGCACAGTGTTTTCGGCTGCCAGCCCGCTGGCGAACGCCAATCCGTACTCCACGCCTTCTAATGCGGCGAGGTTGCGCTCCAGCGCGGCGCGCGTCGGGTGGTCAGTGCGGGAGTATTCGTAGCCTTTGTGCTGCCCTGGCGCACTCTGCGCGTAGGTGGAGGTGAGGTACACAGGGGTCATAATCGCGCCTGTGGTGGGGTCAGGTTCCAGCCCTGCGTGAATCGCCTTTGTGGCAAAACGCATCGGTTTCCTCCTCGTCGGGTGGTTGGCTTATTGCTCTGGCAAGCCCAGCAGATGGGCTAAGGTATGCACTAAGTCGTACTTCGTCAGCACATCATAGCGTCCGTTCTCGACGGGCACTAGCGCTGCCTGCTCGCGCCGAATCAGCTCGGTCAGCTCGTCGAGGTAGGCGTCGGGCGCGATAATCGGCAGCGGCGGTTCCATCACCTCGCGCACCACATAACTTTTCAGGTCGCGCCCCTGCAGCGCGATTTGCATCACCATATCCTCCGAGATCGAGCCGATTGGCTCACCGTTTTCCAGCACAGGCAGCTGCGAGATGTCGTGATGTTCCATCAGGTGGAAGGCGTCCAGCAGGGTGTCGTGGGGGCTGACGGTGAGCAGTTCGTGGGCGAGTCCGCGCCGTCGCTTCGCCTCGATTAGGTCGCGTGCTGTGAGTTTCACGCGTGGCTCGTAGCAGCGATGTTCGCGCAGCCAGTCATCGTTGTAGACTTTGTTCAGCACGCGTGCACCGCCATCAGGCACGATGAACACAATCAGCGCGTTCTCGTCGGCGTGTTTAGCGACCTCGAGAGCGCCGTAGAGCGCGGCGCCTGTCGAGCCACCTGCAAAAATCCCTTCCTCGCGTGCCAGCCGCCGCGCCCACAAAAAGCAGTCGCAATCCGTCACCTGAATCACGTCGTCCAGCACGGAAAAGTCCATCGTGGAGGGGAAAATATCCTCGCCGATGCCCTCCACCAAGTAGGGATGCGCCTCCACCACCTTGCCGTGATGGAAGTAGTCGTAGTAGACCGAGCCGACGGGGTCGACGCCGATGACCTTGATGTTCGGGTTGCGCTCTTTAAGGTAGCGCCCTGCGCCTGAGATTGTGCCACCTGTGCCCATGCCTGCGACCAGATGCGTGATGCGTCCCTCCGTGTCTTCCCAGATTTCGGGACCTGTGGTGAGATAGTGCGCTTCAGGGTTAGCGGGGTTGTCGTACTGGTTGGCAAACCATGCGTTGGGGATTTCCTGTGCCAGCTTGCGAGCGACCGAGTAGTAGCTGCGGGGGTCATCAGGTGGAACCGCTGTGGGGCACACGATGACCTCCGCGCCCATTGCCTTGAGCATGTTGATTTTCTCGCGCGACTGCTTGTCGGTGGTGGTGAAGATGGCGCGATAGCCGCGCAGCGCGGCTGCCATCGCCAGTCCCATTCCTGTGTTGCCTGAAGTGCATTCGATAATCGTGCCGCCTGGCTTGATTTTGCCCTCCTGCTCCGCCCGCAAGAGCATCTGCAGCGCGATTCGGTCTTTCACGCTACCGCCAGGGTTCATGAACTCCAGTTTCGCGTAGATAGCGGGCTTGAGGTGGCGCGTGATGCGTTGCAAGCGCACCAGTGGCGTTCTCCCAATCGCGTCTAATAGGCTCTCATATCGCATTGCTGCCTGCCTCCTCGCAGTGGCGTTCGCGTGCCTGTAGTATTATACCAACAGTGGGATCAGACGGTATGGATGACCTTGTTGACGCACTTCGCTCACTGTATCCCTATGCTACGGTGAAGCCAATGCGGCGCTATCGTGTCTCTGCTAAGCCGCACCCGCTCTTTCGGGGCTATCGTAAGGGGGGCGTGTGGTTCCCTAACGCGCCCGATTTCGTTGTGCTAAGCGAGTCGGAACTGACCGACGCAATTCGGCAGTGCCCGCTGCTGCAAATTGAGGAGGTGAACCCAAGTGAGACAGACGATTCTTCGGTGGGCATGGCAGGTGTTGAAGCCAGCCCTGCGCCAGTGGCTCAACGAGCGTGCCCTGCGCCTACCCGCCCATCAACGCGACGCGCTCGCACAGCGTCTGTGCGTGCCCGTTCAGACCGTCGAGCAGGTCGAAACCGTCCTGCGCCAACTGGCTCTGTACCAGCTGGAGCGCTGGAACCCGTGAGGGAGGCGAACGATGGACTGGACACAGCTGATTCCCATCGTGAGCGCGCTGGTGGGCTGGGCGTTCCTACTCACGCGCCAGATTCTGACGCGCATGGATAAGCTGGTAGAGTCGGCGCAGCGACAGGAGCAGGCGATTACGGACGAGTTTATTGCGTATTTGCGCGAGAGCGTCGCTCGCACTGAGGCGAGCTATGAACGGCTCGAACTCGCGCTGGACGATGTACGCGATGCGCTGATGAGCTTGCGCCACGCGATAAGTCAGTGGCAGGAGGCAAACAAGCCGTAGCATGGGCATCTTGCCCGTGCGTGTAGCACGGACAGTCGTGTCCGTGCTGGGCTTGGACAGGATTGTCCAAGCCACTTTGCGCTTGGGCGAGACGCTCAAGCCACTGCGTGGCACGGGCATCTTGCCCGTGCGCGTGGCACGGACGGTCGTGTCCGTGCTGGGCTTGGACAGGATTGTCCAAGCCACTTTGCGCTTGGGCAAGATGCCCAAGCGGCAGGAGGGTAGCCTGTTGTGCTAAGTATCACTCGCGCTGATGTCAAGCGCAAACTCCGTCTGACCACCACCGAATATGATGCCGAGATCGACGCGCTGATTGCGGAGATGGTGCCTGCACTGCGCTATGCGATAGAGCCGAGCTACCTGAATGCGAGCGATGCCGATTTGCAGGCGACGCTGCGCTTGGGCGCACTGGAGGTGATCGCAGGTGAGATGGGCGCGACACTCTATCGCGAGCTGGGCGCGTGGACAGGGTTCCGACTCGGCTGGCTGCAGGTTGCGCCGCCCGCATTACGCGACCCCGCTGACCCCACTGGACTCAAGGCGCAGGGCTACGCCCGCCTTCAGCCGTTTCTGAAGCGTGAAGCGCGCCTGCTGTTCATCTACCGCGCACGCGAGGAGGAAGAGCCGTGATACTGCTTGAGTGCTTGAACCACTGGCTGCGGCGGTATGGCGAGCCATTTCAGGTGGGCGCGTTCGCATTTCGCGGTCTGTTTTTCCAGCCGCCAGGCAGCTGGCTGCGCTGGTACTTTAGCCCTGAACAGCTCACGGAGTTGCCCCGCCCACTCTGGGCGGTTGCCGTTGCACCCACGGTAGACCTGTCGGAGGATACTGCAGTGGTGTGGCGCGACGCGAACTATCGCGTGCTGCGCCAGCTGGAGTTTCGCATGCGCGAAACACCGATTTATCGGGTGATACTGCTGCAGCCCGAACCTGAGCCGTAGCGATTATTACCTAATGGGAGTGTCCGCAAACGATGGTCGCTTCTACGGGCGTCTCGTCAGTGGGGCGCGGCGCCGCGCGCGACGGCTTGAGAAAGTAGTTGCAGTACGCTGTCTTCACCGTATTCAGGTCGCTTGGGGTCACCTTCAGCGCGACATTCGAGGTAAAGTTCGGGTACATCATATCGTTGGGGTCAGTGCTGTGTCCCGCGATACCGATGGCGTGCCCGAACTCGTGCGCGGCGACGCTGCGGATGTCGACGGGGTTATTGCCCTGCACGCCGATTTCCACTTTGGCACTCACCAGTCGACCGCTACTGGGGTAATAGGTGTAGGTAGTTAGCCCATTGCGCGTGTTGGGCTTGAAGGAGACCCGAATCTGCGCGGCATCGGGATTGTCCACGACTTGGTAGCGCACCACGTTGCCCGTCGCTTCCACCCACTGATTGAACCCCTGCAGGGCGAGTGTGCGGTAGTAATCGGAGTAGTGCGCGTCGCGCTCGAAACCCACCGTCACGGGGAATCGCTCCCAATAGAGCAAGCGTTCCAGTTGTGGCACATAGTTGGGCTTGAAGGTGTCTGCGGAGCAGACGCGCTGCTCACCCGACTGCGTCCCGCCGCCACACCCCACCAACAGCAGCGCTACAGTGAAGGTAAGCCCGAAATAAATCCGCTTCCACATACGCCCCTACCTTTACGGCGCGGCGGTGCACCTATTGCCGCAGCCGATTCCATGCTGCGTGGTATAATTTACCCTGACTCGGAGGCAAAAGCGATGAAATCGGGCATCCATCCACGATATGTGGTCGCCACAGTGCAGTGTGCGTGTGGCAATCGGTTTGAGACGCTCTCCACGAAAGAGGAGATTCGCGTCGAGGTGTGCGCGATGTGCCATCCTGCCTTCACGGGTGAGGGCGTGGGTCGGCGCGTGGTCGAC
>JANXCK010000139.1 GCA_025060055.1 Fimbriimonadales bacterium
GCCCGCAGCGGCGGTTTCCTCATCAACGGCGGACGCCTCTACATCGACGCCGTCGGCAGCCACTTGGAATACGCCACGCCCGAATGTGCCAGCCTGTTCGACATCGTCGCGCACGAGAAAGCGGGGCAGCGCATCGTCTACAACACGCTCAGGCAGATGAACTGGGACGAGCGCGTCAGTTTCCATAACAATAATGTCGACCACTTCGCGGGGCATACCTTCGGCTGCCATGAGAACTACCTCGTGCGCACGGATGACCGCCTGCCCAGCGATTGGCACAAGCTCGTGCTGCCGTTTCTGACCACGCGCCAGATTTTCGCGGGCGCAGGGCGCGTCGGCGGACACCGACTCGAACACGCGGGATTCCGCCCCTCGCTCTCCGAAGTCGCCGACCACCCGATTGATTTTATCTGGGTCTCGAATGTCTACAATGTGGAGCCTGACCCGACCGTGCAATACCAACTTTCACAACGCGCCGACCACATCGTGCGCGAAAACGCCTCGCGTGTGCGCTTCAACCGCGCGATTATCAACCCCAAGTGGGACAGCGTGTACGGGTATCAAAACTATCAGCGGCTACACTTGCTGTTCGGCGAGGGCAACATGAGCGAGTACGCCGCTGCTCTCAAAATCGGCACAACCTGCTTAGTGCTAGACCTTGCCGAAGCCCGCGCACTGCCGAACTGGCTCCGCCTACAAGACGCCCTGCATACGCTCAAGAGCATCTCGCGCGACCCCACCCGCAAATGGATGGTGACGATGCTGGACGGCAGCACCATCTCGGCGATTGACCTGCAGCGCGTCTATCTGCAGCTAGCACAGAAACGCTTCGCGGGACGCGACCCCGAAACCGACTGGGTACTGCACGAGTGGGAGTATGTGCTGGACACCTTAGAGACCGACCCTGAAAAGCTGGAAGACCGCATCGACTGGCTCATCAAGCTCAAAGTGCTGCGTCAGTATATGGAAGATACGGGCGCACAGTGGGGCGACGACGCGCTGCACGCCATCGACATGGAGTACCATAACATCAACCCTGAACAGGGGCTTTACTACGCGCTGCAGCAGATGGGCGAGGTCGTGCGCCTTGTGGACGATGTGCAGATCGAGGCGGGCATCACGACGCCGCCAGTCAACACGCGCGCCCACGCGCGCGGCTATGTCATCAAAAAGCTCGCCGAACGCCGCTACAACCGCTACTACATCGACTGGGACATCGTGTATGTCGACCGCAATCGCCAAGTGGACATGCGCGATCCGTTCAACACCTACACGCGCGAGGCGGAGCGGTTCGTGATTATGCTGTAACCCACGCCATGCACGGCAGGATGCCCGCGCCACACGATGGGGGGTGTCTCGTCCAAGCATGCCGACGGTACGATGCCGTCGGACCGTTGACACTATGCCAACGACCCTCAGTGCGATAGCGTCCGCGCCGGTCTGCGAACGCTCCTGAAAAGCTCGTCTGCCCACTGCTCCCGCCTCGAAGTACGACATAGCACTCTCCGTTTTTTTTCAGGAACATGAGCGACGCTCGGAGTGGTATAATCCTCATGCGAATGAGACGGCTGTTCGGACTGCTGCTGGGGTTAGCACTGCTTAGTTCCCTTGCTGTGCAGGCGCAGGGTCGTGCCGCGTTGGAAGACGCGCTCCGTCGTGATATCGAGCGTGCCCGCGACAAGGTGTTTCCCGCCCTGGTGAACATTCTGGTGGTGAACCGCTATTTTGAGGGAGGTCGGGCGCAGTATGCTTTGGGCGGCGGGAGCGGAGTGATTGTTTCGCCTGACGGTCTAGTGTTGACGAACTACCATGTGGCATCCGATGCCGTGCGTCTCTTCTGCACGCTCACGACAGGCGAGCGGTTAGAGGCAGAGGCGCTGTGGCACGACGCGATGACCGATCTCAGCGTGCTGCGCCTCAAAGCACCTGCCAACTCGCCCAAGCGCGAGTTTCCCTACGCTCAGATGGGCGACTCGGACGCGCTGAAAACGGGCGACTATGTGCTGGCGATGGGCAACCCGTTGCTGCTGGCGTCCTCCGTCACGCTGGGCATCGTCTCTAACCCCAAGCGCGTGTTTCTGAACCCGTTCAACCAAGAGATCGAGGGCGCAGAGTTCGAGCGCGGCGACCGTTCGGGCATGCTCACGCGCTGGATTCAACACGACGCGCTGATTCTGCCAGGCAACTCAGGCGGACCGCTGGTCAACCTTCAGGGCGAAGTGGTGGGCATCAACCAATTAGGGGGCGGCGGAATCGGGTTTGCAATTCCCTCTCGGATTGCCCGCAGCGTGCTGGAGCAAGTACGCCGCACGGGGCGCGTGGAGCGTGGCTGGCTCGGCTTTCGGGCAATGCCCGTCGAAAAGTTGCGTCGCACCGACGGCGTGCTGGTCGCCTCCGTCACGCCCAACTCGCCCGCCGAGAGCGCGGGAATCCAGCCTGGCGATGTGATTGTGCGCATCGACGGCAAGCCTGTGAGCGCGCGCTTCCCTGAAGAGATTCCGCTGGTCTATTTGCAAATCGCCGAGCTACCGATTGGCAAACTCGTACCGATTGAGCTGCTGCGCAACGGCGAACAGCGCACGGTACAGGTGCGCGTGGAACGGATGGAGCCTTACTACGGTGAAGAGGACGAGTTTCGCACGCTGGGTTTCACCGCGCGGGACATCACGCGCCCGATGGCACGCGCAAGTCGCCTGCCCGAAGAGGGCGTGCAAATCACGGGCATTCGCCCCGGCTATCCACTGGACACTGCCGAACCGAAACTGAACGTCGGCGACGCAATCGTTCAGTTTGGCGAGCGCAAAATCCGCAACCTGAAAGACCTGCGCGAGGCGATTGAGGCACATCGGGAGCAGGAAAACATCCCGATTGTGTTCCAGAGGCGCACGGAGACGCTGATAACCGTGATTCGCAATCGTCCCCCGTCGCCGCCCAGCCTCAGTACCGAGCTGCCTAAAGCGTGGCTGGGCGTGCGCACGCAGGTCATCACGCAGCCCGTCGCGCAGGCGTTAGGCGACCCGAACTTGAAAGGCTTCCGCATTACCGAAGTGCTGCCTTACACGGAAGCGAGCAAGGCAGGGCTGCAGGTCGGCGACTTGATTGTCGCGCTGAACGATGAGCCGCTGGAGGCGTTCCGCACGCAGGATGCCCGCGACCTGGAGCGACGCATCGAGCGCATGGACATCGGGGCAGAAGCGAAACTCACTGTGGTGCGCAACGGCGAGCGCAGAGAAATCCGCGTCAAGCTCGAACCCAGTCCCGCCTCCGCAGAGGCAGTGCGCAGTATCCGCCAAAACGAACTCGATTTCGCCGTGCGCGACATCACTGCGCTCGATCGGATGCGCAACCGCTGGCGCGAAGACCAGCAAGGCGTGCTGGTCACCGATGTGCCCAACGGGGGCTGGGCGCAACTGGGCGGACTGCGCAACGGCGACCTCATCTTAGCCGTCAACGAGCAGCCTATCCAGAACCTTCAGGATTTCCAGCAGGTGATGCAAACGGTGGTTCAACAGCAACCGCCTGTCGTCATCCTGTATGTGCTGCGCGACCGTGAAACCTCGTTTGTGTTTATTGAACCTGACTGGAAAGAAATCACGCAGTAGGAGGACACATGATGCGATTACTTGGGCTATGGACACTTTACTTGCCACTTGTCGCGTGGACGCAGGCGGCACCACCTGCAGATAGTAGCGACGCCTATCGCAAACTGCTGACCCAACTGGAACCGAACATCGTGACGATTCAGGCAGTCGTCAGGTTCGAGAGCAAGGGCGAGGAACAGAACGAATCGGCGGAGCGCAAAATCGTGCTGCAAGGCGCGGTTCTGACCGCTGACGGGCTGATTATGACCTCAGGCGTGCTGCTCTCATCGGAGAGCTACAAGATACTGTTTGGGCTGGAGGATGACGAGGAGCAGCCTGTGACGCTAACACCGCAAAGTTTCAAGGTGATTTTCGGTTCGGAACCCCAAGAGCGCGAGGCGCAGCTGGTGGCAACCGACTCGAAGCTGGGATTGGCGTTCCTGAAGGTGAAAGACCTCGGCGGGCGCACCTTCAAGCCGCTGCCTTTGGCAGCAACTGACCCTGCGGTCGGCACGGAGATTGCGGTGCTGTCGCGCTTGCCACGCGGGTTCGACTTCGCGCCCTACTTCACACCTGCTCGTATCATCGGCGAAATCGCCAAGCCGCGCAAAGCGATGCTGCTGGACATCAATGTGCGCGAGTTAGGGCTGCCCGCGTTCAACATGAACGGCGAAGTCGTGGGTGTTGTGGTGCTGGTTCGACAGGAAACTGGCGATGAGGAGGAGTTCAACTTCGGGTTCCAAAGTAAGTTCGGTGGCTCGGGCGTGACGGCGTTCGTGGCTCCTGTCTCCGCGCTCAAACCGCTGATTGAGCAGGCGGTGCAGCGCGCCACAAGTGCGCCATGAGGCGCTGCGCCCACCTGAGGGACTTAGGCATCGTCCGCTACGCACCTGCGCTGGAGTGGCAGTGCAGGTTGCACGCCCAGCGCGTAGCGGGCGAAATCCCCGATACACTGCTGTTGCTGGAACATCCGCCCGTCATCACGCTGGGCAAAGCATTTCACCCCGAGCATCTGCGCTATGCCACCGAGTTCTACGCACAGCAAGGCATCGAACTCTATCCCACTGATCGAGGGGGCGATGTCACCTGCCACAATCTTGGTCAACTTGTTGGTTATCCCATCTTCGATGTGGCGCAGCACGGGCGCGACCTGCACAAGTTCCTGCGCGACCTCGAGGAAGCGCTGATACGCGCCCTCGCCGAATTCGGTATCGCGGCACATCGCGAAGCGGGGTATACGGGGGTGTGGGTGAACAACGCCAAAATCGCTGCCATTGGCATCAAGGTCACTAAATGGGTGAGCATGCACGGCTTCGCGCTGAATGTGAACAACGACTTGCGCTTGTTCGCGACCATCGTGCCGTGTGGGATTGCCGATCGCCCCGTGACCTCGATGCAGCAGGTCTTAGGGTATACCGTGCCGATGGAGCAGGTCAAGCGAAGTGTCGCTAAGGCATTCGAAGAGGTGTTCCAGCTGCAGTTTGTGCCTGTCGCGGCTCCCCTCGCATCCGATTGTGTCGATAGGTACAATTGCCTGTAGTGACCTTCTGGTTGTCGTCGGATTTCGGAACGGAGGTGAACGACGGATGCGAATGCGAGAGCGTGAGTTGCGTCAGCGTCGTCATCGGCGGATGAAACGCCTCAAGCAGCGTCGGCGCGAAGCCATCAGAGCCGCGCAATCAGCGAAAGCGGAGAAGGAGCGATGAAGA
Source organism: Fimbriimonadales bacterium (assembly GCA_025060055.1). GTDB lineage: Bacteria > Armatimonadota > Fimbriimonadia > Fimbriimonadales > GBS-DC > GBS-DC. Next base: position 5,291 of record JANXCK010000139.1, read on the forward strand.
AAACCTGGCTGCTGTTCAGCCTGCTGGGTGTCGTGGTGCAGCTGGGCTACAGCGCCGACACCAGCGGGCGATGGTTCCGACTCACGATTTTGCACACGAACGACACACACGGACACCTGTTGCCTTTTAGCTACCCCGAAGGACTCGACCCGAACTCGCAGGAAGCCGCGCTCCCCCACAAGCGGAACATCGGCGGTGTGGCACGCCGCGCCACGCTCATCCGACGCCTGCGCGAAGCACTGCAGCCTTACCCGACACTGGTGATTGACGCGGGCGATTACATGGATGGCACGCCGTTTTCGCTGGAATATCGAGGCGAGGCGGATGTGGCGTGTATGAATGCCTGCGAGTACGACTTCGCCACGCTGGGCAATCACGAGTTCAGCAACACGCTGGACGAGGTGCTGCGCCTGGTGCGCATGGGCAAGTTCCAAACAGTGTGCGCGAACCTGCGCTATCGCGACACGAATGAGCCGCTGGTTCCCCCGTATGTGATTACGCAAGTGGGCGAGCTGCGGGTCGCGCTGTTCGGCTTGGTGATGACCGACACGCAGAACTATCGTGGGGCACGCGAGCGCGTGGCAGTCCTCAACCCGTTCGAGGTCGCCCTGCAGCTGGTGCCCCAGCTGCGGGCGCAAGCCGATGTGGTGATTCTCATCTCGCACTTAGGCATCAGCGACGAGGAACGGCTCGCACGCGAAGTGCCTGGCATCGATGTAATCGTCGGCGGGCACTCGCACACGCGCCTGACCACGCCACGATTCATCGAGTGGCAGCAGAAAGCCCCTGTGAACCTTGGCGGCACGGTGATTGTGCAAGCGCACCAGTGGGGCGGCGAGCTGGGCAGGCTCGACCTGCTCTTTTGGCGCAACGCCGAGACCAACCGCTTAGAACTGGTGGGCTACAAGGGGCAACTTGTGCCCGTCACCGCCGACATTCCTGAAGACCCTGCCACCAAGCGCGTGCTGGAGCGCTACTGGCGACGGATTGCGGGCAAGTACGGGCGCGTTGTGGGCACTGCTGCCGACGACTTCGTGCGGCGTGGCGATGACTTCGCCCACTACTACTTGGTAGGCGACGCCGTGCGCGCGATGCTGGGCGTCGAGTTTGACCTGCAGAATCTATTCGGCATCCGCATCGAGCTGGCACGCGGCGCCATCCGCTACTACGACCTCGCCCGCATGATGCCGTTCGGCAACACCATCGTGCGCTTCGAAATCACAGGACGCGACCTCAAACGCTTGCTTGTCGAGCAACGCCCCACCGTGAGTGGCATTCGCTACCGCGTGGAAAACCGCCAGCTGGTGGAAGCGACCTTGAACGGGCAACCTATCGAGGACGACCGCATATACAAAGGCACAACCAACTCGTATTTTGCAGACCGCTACTTGAAGCCGATGGGCATCTCGTATGCCGACACAGGCAAAAAGCTGCTCGATGTGGTGGCGGACTACATTCGCAGACAGCGGGTGGTCGCGCCCGTGTACGATGGTAGGCGCGTGGTACGCTAAATGCTGAACCGCTGGCTGTTGGTTATTGGGCTGTTGGTTTCATCGCTGGCGGCGGGCACGGTCGCGCTGCAGCGGCTGCGCGTGGAGCAGTCCAACCGCACAGTGGAGGTGGTGCTGGACTATGCGGATGTGGCGCAGTGGGCGAGCGCGGAGGGCAAGACCGTCGCGCAGTGGCTGCGCGGGTTCGCGACGCCGTTCAGCGTCGCGCTTATGGAAGGCACGCTGGACGACTGGGGCACGCCGCTTGCTGCCCCAATCCCGACCTATTTGCTGAACGAGGCACGATTTCAGCAGGCGAAGCGCATGCTGGCGCTGAAGGCGCGTGTCGAGCTGCAAATGCCCAAGGATGCGCCTTGCGTGGAAGTGCGCTCCGAGCGTGGAGCGCGGTTCTGGATTGTGGGCGACGCGACGACAGTACGCCAAATCGGGCTGGGGCTGGATCCACTGCAAGTGGAGCAGGTGCGGGCAGGTGGCAAGTCCATCGTCGCGCGGCTCATCAACTCGGATGGCATCACGCCCCTTGCGCTGCGCGGCAGTCTGCTCTTCGTGCGGGAACAGGGCGCAACCCTGCTGATTTTCGCAGGCGACCAAGTGCTGGGCTATCGGCGCGGGCTGCAGGCGACTGCGTTGAATATTCAGGCAAACGCACAACGCTTCGGCGCGATTGAGTTCGCTCGTCAGATGGGTGCAAGCAACCTGATGCGGACAATCGCCGAGCGAACCGTGCGCGTGCATAGCATCGGGGCTTCCGAATCGCTCACGCTCGCGCCCAGTGAAATCGTGGCGCGGTTCGAGCGTGCGGTGCAAGAGCGCAACATCCGCGTGCTTTACTTACGCGCGGCGGGAGCCGACAGCGCGCTGCTACGCGAGCTACTGCAGAGCCTCACCCACAAGCTCCAGCGCTCAGGGTACGCGATTCGCGAGTCGGGAGCGCGTCCCTTTGAGGCGTTGCAGCCCGCGCCGTGGCAGTTTGCGCTCACGGGGCTGGGTGTCGGGCTACTGCTGGGTTGGATCGTTGCATCGGTACGCAAAGACAGTATCGGGACGATTGCGCCCTTGGCGGTGGGGCTGGCATGCGCGCTGCTATGCCTGCTGCCAGCGGGGCGCAAACTGGTCGCGCTGCTTGCAGCGATTTCCTTCCCTACAGTGGGCATGATTGCGTTAGCCCCTTTAGCGGCACACGCGCCGAGCAAATCGGGCGCGGACTTCTTTCGTTTCGGCTCGCTGCTTGTTCTCCCAGTGGCATGGAGCCTGCTGGGCGCACTGCATGTGGTGGGGCTGCTGAGTGCGACACCGTTTCTCATCAAAGCCGACCAGTTTACGGGAGTGAAGGTGGCGCATGCCATCCCGCTGCTGCTTGTGCTGGGGTTCTACGCGGCGTGGGTGTCGGGGCGATGGGATTTCTGGCGCGATTTGCTGGTGCGCCCCGTGCTGTGGGGTCAGATTGCGCTCGCGCTGGTCATCGTTGGCGCAGTTGCGCTGATGCTGATTCGCACGGGCAACGAGGCGCCCGACGCCGTGCCAGAGTGGGAGCTGCGCCTGCGCAGCCTGCTGGAAACTGTGATGAATGTGCGCCCGCGCACTAAAGAGTTCCTGATTGGGCATCCCGCACTGGTGATTGGGATTGGCATGCTGCTCGCAGGGCAGACGCGCTGGCTCCCGCTAACGATGTTCCTGGCGACGATTGGACAGGTCTCCCTTGTGAACACCTTCTGCCACCTGCACAGCCCACTGCTGGTCTCGCTGCAGCGCACAGGCTGGGGGCTGGTAATCGGGGTGGCACTCGGACTGGCGTTGCTTGCAGGGGCGAAGTGGCTCCATCTGCGCCTGACGCGATGCCGCTCTGACTGAACCGAATTGCGTTCCCAAATCGGCTGCGGGGTATACTTTGGCTATGCCACGCAACAAGGCAATCTATGTCGGCGTGCTGGTGGTCGCAGCATCTGCCTTGCTGTACATCGGGGGACAGATTATTCGCCTGATTGAATGGTTCCTTCCGTGGTCGACGGCTGTCGGCATCGGGTTGATTCTGATTGGGCTGTACGCTGAGATGCAGAAGGCTCGTAAGCCCAAACTGCTGGGGGATGAGACCGCCGCGACGGCGCCGAAACCGACGGACGCCACGCAAACGGGGAGCAAGCAATGAATCGATGGGTGCGGATTGGATTGGCTATTCTCCTGCTGGCAATCTTGGCACGGGTCGGGCTGGCGATTTTCACGCTCGGACTGCGGCTGGTGCTGATGCTGTTCCCGCTGCTGATATTGATTGGCGCAGGGTTCGTTATTTACGGCATCTACCGCCACTGGCGACGGCGCGCCGCGCTGCAGGAACGGGCGTATTACGAGGGATTAGACGATTAGCATGAGCGAGCTTGCGGCGCTGTGGCGGTTCACACGCGCCCGCTTGGCGCAAGCGATTGAGGGGCTGACCGACGCGCAACTGAACTGGCGCATGTTCGCAGGGGCGCACTCAATCGCCGAGTATCTATACCATGTAGCGGGCGCGGAGCTGTACTGGGCGCACCATCTGGGCGGTTGGCAGCCTGCCGATGAGTTTGAGGCGGGCGTGTTGGCATGCACGCGCGACTCGTTTCTGAACGACGCACCGTTCCCGCTGGCGGCGTCGTTATGTAATACTACCGATGTGCATCGTGCGCTCAACCTTTCGTATGCGCAACTCGCGCCGATTATCGACTCGCCCACGCCAGAGCAGCTTGCCAAGCCAGTGCGCAGCCCAATCGGCGACCCCATCGACGGGCGCGAGGGGCTGATTCGCGTGGCACAACACCCCGCTTACCACACAGGGCAGATTTGGCTGATTCGGATGCACCCAGAGTTCCCTTCAGGCTAAGCCTCTGCGGCTTCCTCTGCATCGGGCTGCTTGCGGAACTCGAGCATCGATTCGGAATAATGCCCCTGCACAATCCACTCGACGCCCTCAGTACGCGCCAGCTCGCGCGTTTCGTCCTGCGCCCATTCCGTGCCGATGACAACAGGGGTCGCGTTCACACCTGCTCGACGCAGCGCCTGAGCGCGCCGCTTCGCCCGCAGCACATCTAACCGATCGACTTTAATCGAAATCTCGCACACCAGCACATTGCCGCTCTTCCACCAGATTAGGTCTGCCAAGTAAGGGTCGCTCTGCTCATCGTCGTAGGCAGAGATTTCGGCGCGCGCTTTTTTGAGCCACTCTCTCAAGCGTTGGCGCACGATGGGGCTTTCAGGCGTGCCGCCGTCGCCGCCGTTGAAGAGGACGGGCGCACGGCGCGTGGTACGCCGCTCATATGCCTCGCCCTCGATGCGCCCCGTATAACCCGCAAACTGCTCCCGAAGCGAGCGCATCTCGACTTCCATCCGCATGAGCAGGTCTGTGTGGTTTTGCAAGATTCGGGAATGCTCCTGCAGGATTGCCTCGTGGCGTTGCTGGGTTTCTATCAGCATCGCCAGCTGCCGTGTATGCTCCTGCAGGATTGCCTCGTGGCGCTGCTGGGTTTCGGACAATGCTACAAGCTGCACGGAATGCTCGCGCAGCAGCGCGGAGTGTTCACGCAGTAGTGCGGAATGCTCGCGCAGTAGCGCAGCCTGTTCTCGCTGCGACTCTGCCAGTTCGCGCAACAGTGCGGGTGCATCCACCCACTCGTCGCCCAGCACGGCGCGTCGAATCTCGTCGCGTTTGGCGGGGTCGCGCAGGGCACGCTGGATGGCTTCCGCGTCTACCAGTTGTTCCTGAAGTGCGCGCTTCAGCTCGGGGTTCGCTTCTATCAAGCGAACCAGCTCGTTGACATCACTGACCGTAATCGGCATTGTACGGATTATACTCTACGCGTACAGCGCTCCGTAAGTGGCGCACGCGCGGTAGTCGGCGCTTTCAGGGTCGGCTGTACCGAACATCCCCCACTGGTGCGGGCGGAACACCCGCTCTGGTGCGACATTGTGCATAGCGACGGGTATGCGCAGCATAGAGCAGAGCGTGATGAGGGCGTCGCCGATGTGACCTGCGCTTAGCACGCAGTGGTTCGCGCCCCAGTGTGCCATCACGGTGTAGACATCTCGAAACGCGCCGTGCCCCGTCGTGCGCGGCACGAACCAGGTGGTGGGCCAAGTGGGGTTCGTGCGCTCATCGAGTGCGCTGTGAACCGCGTCGGGCAGCTCAAGCGTGTACCCTTCGGCAATCTGCATCACGGGTCCGACCCCGTCCACAAGATTAATGCGGAACATCGTGGCAGGCATGCCGCCGCGTGTGCGAAAGCGCGTACTCCAGCCCCCGCCGCGAAAATATTCCAGCATCGCGCAGTGCCAAGTGGTCGCTTGCAAGCAGCGCCCCGCTTCGTCTGGCGTGACGGTCCACCACGCCTTCATCGTGGGAGTGCCGTCGGGGGCGGTCTGCTCCCCCGTGCCGTCCAGCGCGGCAGGACCTGAGTTAATCAGGTGCAGGAAGCCGCCCTCTGCAATTCCTGTCGGCGACCAGCCCGTGACGCGCTTCACGGCATCGGGCGACCAGTAGGTGCGCACATCGGCGAAAATCTGCGCCGCGCCCGTGAGCAAATGCCCAAACAGCATACCAATCCCGTTCAGATAGTCGTTCTCCGTTGCCAAGATGTAGGGCTGACGAATGCCGTTCCAGTCGAAGCTGGAGCAAAGAATTGCCTCCATAAAGTCGCCGTTGGGCAAGTGGTCTGTCCACTGGCGTTGCCCTTGAAAGCCGCCCGCGATGGCGTTGTAGCCCAAGGCTTCTTCCTCATAGCCCTGCGTAGCGAGTTTCGGGTTGCCCACCATCAGGTCGCGAGCAATCAGCGCCATCTGAATGCTCTGCCGCCATGTGCGCTCCTTCTGCTCAGGCGAAAGCTGCCTCTCAGGCGGGTTGTAGTCCCGTCCTTCGATGCAGTGGGTTTTCACCCAGCGATAGGCATTCTCGAACTCATCAGAGTCATAAATCCCGCGTTCCATCCGACGCACGAACTCCACCATGTCGACGGTCATCGTGCGCATTCCCAAATAATGCTGAAGGAAGTTTTGATCCACCAGCGAACCCACGATGCCCATCGAGACATTCCCGATAGACAGGTAGGTCTTCTGCTGCATCGTGGCGACGGCGATTCCGCAGCGCACGAACTGCAGGATGCGTTCAGCAACATCGGCGGGGATGCTGAAGTCGTCGGCGTCTTGCACATTCCGTCCGTAGATGCTGAAGGCGGGCAGTCGTTTGTGGGCGTGGGCTGCCATTGCTGCTGCCAAAAACACGGCGCCGGGGCGTTCGGTGCCGTTGAAGCCCCAGATAGCTTTGGGGCGTGTAGGGTGCATATCCATCACTTCGTAGCCGTAGCACCAGCTGCGGGCGACCGTGAGGCTCACGCCCACGCCTTCGCGCTCGAACTTCGCCTCACACGCTGCCGCTTCGGCAATCCCGCCGATACAGGTGTCGGCAATCACGCACTCCACAGGAAGCCCGCATGCGTGGCGCAGGTTCTCTGTGATGAGCTGGGCAGCCGCGCGTGCCATTTGCATCGTTGCTGCTTCCATGCTCTCGCGCACGCCCTGCCGCCGCCCGTCAATCACGGGGCGAATCCCGACTTTGGGCAGTGCGCCCTGCAAGCGGTTCACTGGTGGACAAACCACAAACCCGTTCTGCATCGTTGCCTCCTTCACTGCCTGCTTAGCTTCCCCGCGCGGGCGACTTTTCCTGCCTAATATGTCCCCAGAAGCAGGGCAGATGGGGTACGACGGCGTCGCGCCGTCGTCCATCCGGGGCACAAGCTTCCAGCCCGCACAGCGTAGCACGGACAATCCTGTCCGTGCGGTGCTTCGACACGACTGTCCAAGCCACGCTCGTCGGCGAGACGCCGACGCTACGCAACAGGGCTTCCTAAGCAGTCTCTAAGCTGGCGACTCAACTCTTCCGCAGTGTAGGATAGGCGTCCGCTGGCGACGAGCGCAGTCCCCGCGGCGCCGTGCAGGTAGACGCCTGCCAGTGCAGCGTGGAGCGGCGGTAGCCTTTGCGCCAGCAGTCCCACAATCGCGCCCGTTAGCACATCGCCTGAGCCGCCCGTCGCCAAGCTCGGCTCGGCAAACGGCGCAAGCCACAAACCGTTCTCATCGGCAACTATCGTGTACGCGCCTTTCAACACACACAGCGCCCGATAGCGGTCGCGAATCAGCTCCGCGCTGCTGTAGCGGTCTGCTTGAATCTGATGCGTGTCGAGCTGCAGTAGGCGTGCCGCTTCGCCAGGATGGGGCGTCAGGATGGTCTGTTTGGGCAGCGGGGTGTCCGTGCCGAGCCGCGCCAGCCAGTTCAGCCCATCGGCGTCAACAACCAGCGGGCGTTCCAGAGCGCTCCACGCGGTAAGGAGTTCCAGCACGGCTTTGCCGACGGTTTCGTGCTGACCCAGCCCTGGTCCCAGCGCCAAGGCGTCGAATCGGGGCAGGCGTTCGGCAAGCCATTGCACGCCCGCTGTGGTGAGCGCGCCTGTATCGTCGTCGGGCAGAGCGAAGGTCATCACTTCGGGGTAGAAACTGGCGACCTGCGGTTGGATACGCGCGGGCGTGGCGACGGTGGCTAATCCCGCGCCGACGCGCAACGCGGAAATCGCTGCCAGCGCAGGCGCGCCCGCCATGCCGAGACTGCCACCGACTACCAGCACATGCCCGCGATGCCCCTTGTGCGCGTCAGGAGGGTGCTGAGGCAGCAGCGCGAGCACCTCTGGCTCGGTCATCAGTCGCGCCACGCACTCGGTCTCGGCTAAACGACGGGGCGGGATGCCTATCGGCACGGCAACCCATCTGCCCACGCAGCGCACTCCATCATTCTGGAAGAACCCTGCCTTAGGCAGCGCCATCGTCACGGTGTAATGCGCACGGATAGCAGCGCCGTGCGCACATCCTGTGTCGGCGTCCAGCCCCGACGGGATGTCCACTGCCACCACAGGTCGCCCTGAACGGTTCACTGCGTCAATCAGGGAACGCAGTGGCTCCTCGACCGCGCCCCGAACACCGATACCGAGCAGAGCGTCCACCAGCAGGTCTTCGTCGCGGAACAGTGCAGGGTCAGGCGGTTCTGGTATCGGCAGGGCAGGAACGCCGTAGGCTTGCAAAAGACGCCACTGCACTGCGGCATCGCCCTGAAACGCATCGGGGCGACATGCGAGCCAAAGATGGACTTGCGCACCCACCTCGTGCAGGTAGCGCGCGACGACCATGCCGTCGCCACCGTTGTTGCCCTTACCAACCAGCACCGCCACATGCCGCCCCGCAATCGGAGCGAACCATTCGGCAATCCGTTGAAACACGCCGTAGCCCGCCCGCTCCATCAGCACAACGGACGGCACGCCGTCTGCTTCCATCGCAGCGCGATCGAGCGCACGCATCTGCGCCGCGCTCACGACAGGAACGCCCCGCATCTTAGGCAATCTGGTCAATCTGCTGCGCCAGCTCGAAGTCCTTCTCGGTCAAGCCACCTGCCGAGTGCGTGCTAAGCCGCAGCGTGACTTGCTTGTAGCGAACCTCGATATCGGGATGGTGGTCGGCGCGTTCTGCCAGCAGCGCCACCTGCACCACGAACCCCATCGCCTCACGAAAATTCCGAAAGGTGAAGGTGCGTGTGATTTCTATGCCCTCGCGCGTCCAGTGGGGCGTGCGCTCCAGATACCTCGACAGCTCCGATTCGGGGATGCGTTGCATAGCGTCTGATTGTACCCCGACTAACCCTACACAACCCCGTCTCGGAGTGCCGAGTCGGGCATCTGCTGCTGACCTGCACACGCCAGCAGGGGCGATTAGGCAATTCTGAATTGTTTGACAGTCGGCAAAGCAGGGGAAGATGGAAACTTTCACATAGGCGCATTGCGCTCGAAGGGGTTGTCATGCGAAACCGACGCGCGAGGGAGCAGGGGTTCACACTTGTCGAGGTTATGGTCGTGGTGTTTGTCATCGCGATCTTGGTGTCGCTGGCGTTGCCCAGCTGGATGAACGCCCGCGCACGAGCGCAAACGCGCACCTGCGTTGCGAACTTGCGCCAGATTCAGCAAGCG
>JANXCK010000154.1 GCA_025060055.1 Fimbriimonadales bacterium
TGCGTGAACGATGTAGACTTGCTGCTGGTGCTCTCTCGCTACGGCGTACAGTCTCATAGCTCGGCAGACCTCGACGGAAATGGAGTCGTGGACGATGTCGACTTACTGACGGTGCTTTTGCACTTCGGTCAGGGATGTTAGGTTGCCTTCCGATTAGGGCACTTGCTTGTCAATAAGGTATCATACAGCGAGGTGAGAGTCGCGGAGCCAGCCACTTTCTGTCGCGCGCCTGAGGTGTGGCGCGAAATGGGACTGACTGACGCCGAGTACCAACGCATCGTCGAGCTGATGGGGCGCGAGCCGACTGATGTGGAGCTGGGGATGTTCGCCGTGATGTGGTCAGAACACTGCGGCTATAAATACTCGCGCCCCGTGCTGAGCCTGTTCCAACGGTATCGTGAGTCGCTGGAAGGCGCGGGCTTCGAGAACGCAGGGGTCGTCCCACTGGATGAGCATCTGGGCATCGCCTTCAAAGTGGAGAGCCATAACCATCCTTCGGCGGTGGAGCCGCATCAAGGCGCGGCGACGGGCGTGGGGGGCATCATCCGCGACATCTTCACGATGGGCGCGCGCCCGATTGCGATTTTGGACTCCTTGCGCTTCGGATCGCTGAACGAGCCGCGCAACCGCTACCTGTTCGAGCATGTGGTGGAGGGCATCTCCAGCTACGGCAACTGCATCGGCGTGCCTACTGTAGCGGGCGAGGTCTATTTTCACCCGTGCTATTCGGGCAACCCGCTGGTGAACGCGATGGCAGTGGGCGTTGTGCCCCTGAATCGGGTGATAACTGCCCGCGCCGATGTGCCTGGCAGCGCCGTGATGTATGTGGGCGCAAGCACGGGGCGCGACGGCATTCACGGCGCTACCTTCGCCTCCGAAACCTTAGGCGAAGACCAAGAGCAGAAACGCCCGAATGTGCAAATCGGCGACCCGTTTATGGAGAAACTGCTCATCGAAGCCACGCTGGAGGCAGTGGAGACGGGCGCGGTGCTGGGGATGCAAGACATGGGCGCAGCAGGGCTGACCTGCACGACCTGCGAGCCAACCGCCAAATCGGGCACAGGCGTTGAAATTGACACCAGTCTCGTGCCCATGCGCGAAGCCAACATGACGCCCTACGAAATCATGCTCTCCGAATCGCAGGAGCGAATGCTCCTGTACGTGCAGGCGGGGCGCGAGGCAGAGGTTGCGCAGGTGTTCCGCAAGTGGGGGCTGAACGCTGTCGTGATTGGGCGCGTCATTCAAGAGCCTGTCTTGCGCGTGCGCCATCGCGGGGAGGTCGTTGCCGAAATCCCGCCTGACTTGCTGACGAAGCAGTGCCCTGTGTACTACCTGAAGACGGAAGAGCCAGAGTACCTCCAGGCGGCGCAGCACTTAGACCTTGCGCAAGTGCCCATCCCCGACGATATGAACACTGTGCTGCTGCAGCTGCTCGCCACGCCCACGATTGCCAGCAAGCGCTGGGTGTACGAGCAGTACGACTGGCTGGTGGGCACGCAGACGATTGTTCCGCCTGGCGAGGGCGACGCTGCTGCCTTGCGCATTCGTGGCTCGGAAAAAGGAATAGCGCTCAAAATCGACGGTAATGCACGCTACTGCTATCTGCACCCGTATCGTGGCGGGCAGATTGCAGTGGTAGAGGCGGCGCGCAATGTGGCGTGCGTGGGCGCAATGCCCCGCGCCCTCACCGACTGCTTGAACTTCGGCAATCCGCAACGCCCAGAGATTTTCTACCAGTTCGAGCAAGTCGTGCGCGGGATTGCTGAGGCGAGCGAGTTTCTCGGCACGCCCGTCGTGTCAGGGAATGTGAGTTTTTACAACGAGAGCGAACGCGGCGCGGTGTATCCCACGCCCACCGTTGGGATGCTGGGCATTCTGGAGCGTGCGGAGAACGCCGTAGGAATGGGGTTCAAGCAGGCGGGCGATGTGGTGTTGCTGGTGTGCCCTCCAGCCCCCTCTCCCACGCAGTGGGAGAGTGAGACCCCCCTCGCCCGCGTGGCGGGGGAGGGGCAGGGGGTGAGGGCAGACACTCCCCTCGCCCGCGTGGCGGGAGAGGGGCGGGGGGTGAGGGCAGATACCCACTTCGGACTCGGCGCGAGTGAGTACTTATATGTGATTCACGGCTTGGAGCAGGGGATGCCCGCGCCTGTGGACTTAGCGGCGGAGCGCCGCTTGCACCGCTTGCTGGTGGAACTGGCGAACCGACGCCTTGTGCAGTCGATGCACGACCTCAGCGAGGGCGGGTTCGCCGTCGCGCTGGCGGAGTGTGCGCTGGTGTACGGCATCGGCGCGTGCGTCGACCTGCCCGCAGAGGCGACTGCCTTCGCTCCGCGCCCAGACGCTGCCCTATTCGGAGAGACACACACGCGCGTCATCCTCTCCGCAAAGCCAGAGAATGCCGAACTGATTCGGCAGCTCGCCGCCACGCATGGACTGGCGTGCTACATTCTTGGTAGTACAGGAGGCGACAGACTGCGTATCGCGCTGCAGGGACAAATTGTGGTCGACCTAACATGGCTCCAGTGCCGTGAAGCGTATGAAGGCGCGATTCAACTCAGCCTCTAAGAGGCTGTTTGAGAGATAGACGGCTGAAGCCGTTCCTGTGCAGACCAAGCCCACCTGCGCGGGCTGTTAGCCGACGGCGGTCGGCTTCGCTTGCAGAGGAACGGCTTCAGCCGTTGGGTGTGTACGCCTATACCAATCGGCGTTTCAAGTGGTGCAGTCGTCGGCGGGGACGCCGACGCTACATGGAGCGCGCGTAGCATCAGTGTCCCGCTGACGATCTGCGTCGCTTGAAACCCCGTTTGGATTAAGCAGTCTCTAAAAGTCGCTCCGCTAATCACACTAATTTGTCAATTTTGCCCTAAGACGGTTCATCCCCCACACCGCCAGTCCCACATCTGTGAGCGTCTTGCCCAGCTGGGGCAGATACATGTAGTGTTCGAAAAAGTGCAGGAATGCCATCGGCAGAAAGGTGAGTGCATGCCATAGCAGTGCACCGCCCAGCAGTCGCCGTTCGCACCAAAACGCGCTCAGCACACCGAAGTACAGCAGCGTCCCCACGATATGGTCCCAGCCCTGCTTGTCGACAAGAAGCACCTCGAAGTCAACGCCCACTGCGCGCCAGTAATTCAGCTGCGTCAACGGCGGAACAAGCTCAGTAAGGTAGCTGTTGAGCGGTCCTGAGAGACTGCTGCGCAGTTGCTGCTGCTGATAGCGCGTTGGCTCGGTCGGGAGCAGGCTTACGCGCAGGGCAAGCACGAGCAGTCCTGCAAGCGCGGCGATGCCGACTGCCCTCCAGCCCCACGCGCCCCACTCGTGGTGTCGCCAAAACGCCAGCCCGATAAGCACAGGGATTAGCATAATCGGCTGCTCGTAGCTGCCCAGCGCAAGCAGGTAGAACAGTCCGCCCAGCCCCAGCCAGCCCCAGCGCCGCTCTATGGCGCCACGCAACAGGCAGTAGACCGCCCACACGCTGAACATCGTGCCGAATAACGCCGTGCGCGAGGGCACCCATGTAATCAAGCGTGTGTAGTGTGTCTCCAGCACTCTATCGAAGCCCCAGAAGAGCGCGCCCACGGCGAGCGCAAGTGGCAGCCACTCGCCCCTTGAGAGCGTTCGGACACTTCGCTCCGCTCGGAACGACGCGCGAATGTATGAGGCGAGGTTGTTGCTTCTTGCAGGATGCGAAGTGTCAAACTTTGCCAGCAACAGCGCGGTTATGCCTACTGCCCCCACGAACCACCACGCTGACCATTCCGAGAGTCGCTGCGCAATTCCCGTCTGTTGCAGGCTCAGCACAGTAGCGACGCCGAGCGCAAGCCAGTCTGCGCGTGCATAGCCCACCAAACACGCGTAGGCACGGGTTAGCACGAATACCCCCAACGCTGTGAAGACGGTCAGCAGCCAGTTTGTGAGCCGAAAGCCCCAGCTTGTCTCACCGTAGAGCGCGTGGTCAAGCACGATTGAGAGGCTGGTGATGGGGCGGTAAAAGCCGTTTTCGAGCAGCCAGTCGCCAAGCAGCCAGCGCCACGCGCCCATCAGCCCGCCCGTGCGCTGCACAGCGTCCAGCATCGCTGCCGTGTCGCTGTCGGCGCGCAGGGGAGCGTTCAGAAACACTTGAGGCAGGGCAAGCGCATGCACGCATAGAATTGCGCCCAGCGCTGCCCAGAACCCCCAATCACTTCTTTTGCTTGAAGAAGTTCGCGTTCTTTTCAATATAGTGGCGCCATTCGGGGGGCACTTCCGTGTCGGCGTAGATGGCGTTCACGGGGCACTCTGGCTCGCACAAACCGCAGTCGATGCACTCGTCGGGGTTGATGTAGAGCTGGTCTTCGCCCTCGTAGATGCAGTCCACAGGGCAGACGGC
>JANXCK010000187.1 GCA_025060055.1 Fimbriimonadales bacterium
CCGACGGAGTAGTACCAAGTACCCAGTGCGCATTTCTTATGCGAGACCAGCTGGTCGCGTGGAATCATCTCGCCGTGATGCACCATTCGCTCCACGCGCTCGACCCACTTGAGGTGGGCACGCTTGAAGGTCTGGATTTTCTCCTCGAACGACTCCTCTTCGGACACGCGGAACCGCCCGATAGAGAACATCAGTTTTTCGACGGTGGCAGCGGCTTCGGTAGCGCTTTGGTTCAGCTGCTGCAACGCTTCCACCTGTTGCTGCACAATCTGGTTGCTCTGTTCGGCGTTGGCGGCGGCTTGCTCCGAGAGGGCTGCCATCTGCTGCAGAGCGTGCGTGGTGGTCTCCGCGCTGGCGAGCATCTGCTCGCTGGCGGCGCTGGACTGTTCGGCAATCGCTGCGATTTGCTCAATCTCGCTCAGCGTCGCCTCTGACGACAGCTGCACTTCCTGCATCAGTTGCGTGGAGTGGCGTACCTGCTCGGCGATAGCGTCGACCGCTCGCATAATCGTTTGCAGCCCCGACGCCACCTGTTGCGAGACCGCGCCGCCCTCTTGCACGGCGTTCAGGCTCTGCTGCATCGACTCGACGGCATGCTGTGTTTTCTCCACCACTTGCTCCAGAATCTGCTGGATTTCTTGGCTGGAGTGGGCAGAGCGTTCGGCGAGTCGGCGCACCTCGTCGGCGACGACGGCGAATCCGCGCCCTGCCTCGCCCGCGCGCGCTGCCTCAATCGCTGCATTCAGCGAGAGCAAGTTAATCTGCCGCGCAATGTCCTCAATCTTGCTTACAATCTTGGACACGGAGGCGGACATCTCGGCAAGTTGCTGGATTTCCTGCGCGGTGCGGCGGGTCTGGGTCTCAATTTCGCGCATCACTTGCTCGGAGCGTTGCAAGGCGGCACGCCCTTCGTGGGTGATTTGGCTGGCGTGCTCGGAGGCTTGCTGCGCTTGCTGCAGCTCGGCAAAGGCATCCTGAATGCGTTGGGTAATCAGGTTCACGCGCTCCACACCAGCGCTGGCGGACTGGGCGGTCTGCTCTGCGCCCTGCGCCACCTCGCTTGCTGCAAGTTGCACCTGATTCACGCTCTCGGTAATGCGCTGGATTTCGTAGGCGAGGTTTTCTGCGCCCCGCGCCGAGTCGTCCACCGAGGCACCTACCTCTTTGGCACCGCGTGCAAGGGTCTCCATGCCCTGCGTTATCGTTTGCACGCTGCTCAGCACGAGTTTTGCGGACTGGCGCGTTTCACCAATCACTTGAGCGAGTTTCTCAACGGCGCTGTTATAGCCGCGCAGGAGTGAAGCGAACTCATCGTTGCCTGAAACGGGGGCGCGATACAGCAAGTCGCCTTGCTGGAGGTGGTCAACTGCAAGGCGGAGCTGGTTCACGGTGTCCACCACGCGCTCTGCGGAGCGACGCAGCAGAAAAGTGCCTGCGCCCACCATGCTGATCACAAAGATTACAACGCCCCACAGCCAGCGCGTGCGCGACTCCACGACGGCTTTCGCCTCTTGCTCTTTGCGCTGCGCCCACTGTTCAGACAGTTCCACCGCTTTGACAATCGCGGCGCGATGCTCAAAGAACGCCGCCTCAATCTGCGGCTGCAACTGCTTGATGCGTCGCTTGTTGTTCTGGGCGATAGCAGGCTTCAGCTCTGTTTCCACCAGCTCGAACATCTGCTGTGCGGGCTGGTGCGCCTCTTCCAGCAGGGCTTGGCGCAGTTCAGGGTCTTTCAGGGCGTTCTGCCAAAACTTACGGCGCTCAAGGTAGTCGCGTTTCGCTCGATCGTACTCTCGCAGCGCTTGGCGCGCCGCGTTAGGCTTGTTTTCCAGCACCAAAAGGCACGCCTCATCTACATACAGCATCGCCTCCACCAAGTAGTGGGGCGGTGGGAGAATGTCGGCGCGCAAGTCATTCGCAAGGCGTATCTCCTCATAGAGCGGTCCGTGAATTTGCACGGTTCGTTTTGTACCAATCGCCATGAGGCTCACTACGATTAACCCCGTCAGCGCAATCAGCGCTATCAGCGTCTGCTTTGCCGTCCAGCTCAGCCGAGAAAACCAGTTGCGCATAGGCTCACCGTCCTTAGCACGTTTCAGCGGTATTATTGGCGTGGATGCGGGAAAAGTCGAGTCTGTGGAACAATCGCTTCGGAGGCGGCGAATGCAGGCGAGAGTGCAGATTCAAGTCCCAAACACGGGGCGGACACTGGAAGGCGTGCTGGTTCGCATCGACAAGCCCCAGTTGCGCCTGACGGTGCGTCTGGACGAGGGGGCAGAGACACTGCGTCCGAACATGCTGGCGCAAGCTGTGCTGACCGTCGGCGGTGCGCCGCGCGTGCTGACCGTGCAGGTGAACCCTCTGGACGAGACAACTGTCAGCTTATTACCCGTCTCTGGCGTGCAGTGCTGCGAGCGCCGCGCCCGCAAACGCTACGCCGTGAACCTGCCTACCACGCTTCAAGTGGAAGGCGAATCGATCCCTGTGCGCGTTGTGAATATCAGCATCAGTGGCGTTGGGCTACATACCCCGCGCCCGCTGGAGGTGGGGCAGCAGGCGTGCTTGGAGCTTCGGCTGGTGGGCTGCGAGCAACCGATGCAAGCGACCCTGAGCGTGCGCCACTGCCGCGCACTGGCTAACCATCAATGGTATGTCGGCGCAGCGTTCACTAACCTTAACCGCGCCGACGAGCTGTGGCTGCGTAAACTGTTCCCATGATGTCGCTGGACGGGTAAAATCATAGCCGTCTCAGGAGGCAAAGTATGGTCGACACGAGCGATTTCCGCATTGGGCTAAATATCATCATCGATGACGAGATTCACACCATTTTGGAGTATCAGCAGTCGCACCAGGGGCGCGGCAGCGCAATCGTGCGTGCTCGGCTCAAACGCTTGCGCGACGGTGCCATCTACGAGCGCACCTTCAAGTCGGGCGAGCGGTTCCCGCAAGCCTACCTGGAGCGCAAGCAGATGCAGACCCTCTATCGCGACGGCGATGAGTGGGTCGTGATGGACACCCATACCTTCGATCAGGTGCATGTGCCTGTGGCGCAGTTTGGCGAAGGGGCGAAGTTCCTCAAAGACGGTATGGATGTGTACCTCCTGTACTATAACGACCAGATCGTGGGCGCGGATGTGCCTGAGTTTGTGGAGTTGGCGGTTGCCGAGACCGACCCGAACTTTCGGGGCGACACGGCATCGGGCGGTTCTAAGCCCGCAAAGTTGGAGACGGGCGCGGTCATTCAAGTGCCGTTCCACATCGAGGTGGGCGACGTCTTGAAGGTGAACACGCGCGAGGGGCTGTATGTGGAGCGGGTGCGCAAAGGCGGCTAATCGTGGGCAAGCAGCTGTCGCACCTTCGCAGCGAGCTGCGCCATCGTGAACGGCTTGGCAAGGAACTCGACGCCCTGCTTGAGCTCGCCGCGCTCAATAATCGTGTTCTCCGTGTAGCCTGAGATGAACAATACCTTCATCTCAGGGTGTGTCGCGCTTAGCGCGTGTGCCAACTCGGAGCCACGCATCTCTGGCAGCACCACATCGGTGATAAGCAGGTCAGGTTGGCCGGTTGCGCTCAGCTGCAGTGCATCGCGGGGATGGCTCGCCTCCAGTACGGTATAGCCCAGCACGCGCAGCATCTCCACAAGGGTACGCCGCACCTCGCCGTTGTCTTCTACGACCAGCACCGTTCCGCTGCCCCGCTGAGGTTCGGCGACAGCGGGACGCTGAGCGACTGGCTCCGCCGCTTCATACACGCGCGGTAGATAAATCTTGAAGGTTGTGCCCTTGCCTGGCTCGCTATAGACCCAGATGTGTCCTCGTGCCTGATTGATGATGCCGTGTACCGTCGCCAAGCCCAACCCCGTGCCGCCTGCGCGTCCCGAATAAAACGGCTCAAAGATGTGAGGGAGGTGTTCGGGGGCAATCCCCTCGCCCGTATCGCTAAGGCTAATCAACACATACTCGCCTGGCTGCACGCCCCAGTGCTGGGCAGCATAGGCTTCGTCGAGCGTGGCGTTGCGCGTCTCGATAATCAGTTTACCGCCGCGCGGCATCGCTTGGCGTGCGTTCGAAGTCAGGTTCATCAATACCTGCTCGACCTGCACTGGATCGGCACGCACATTGCCCGTCTGCTCATCTAAGACGCATGCGAGCTCGATATCTTCACCCAAAATACGCTGCAGGAAGGGGATGAGCTGCTGGATGTGGTCGTTGACACTGATGGGCTTTGGGGCAATGACGCGCCGTCGCGCGAACGCCAAGAGCTGGCTGACCAGCTGGCTGGCGCGATCGACTGCTTGCAAGATTTGATGCAGATGCTCGCGGGCAGGGGTCGATTCAGGCAGGAGCAGTAGCGCCAGCTCCGCGGAGCCGTTGATGGCGGCTAAAATGTTGTTGAAATCGTGCGCGACGCCGCCTGCCAACCGCCCGATGCTTTCCATGCGTACCGCCTGCTCCACCTGGTCTTGCAGTCGCTGGATTTCCGTGATGTCCACCGCCAGCCCCAGCGCGCCGTCGATACCGCCTTCGGCGTTGCGCAGCGGCTCCAGGCGTATCTGGTAGCGTCGTTTGCCCCAGTCGAAATCGAACTCGACCGATTCGCCCTGCAGTGCGCGCCGATGCTGCTGAATCGGCGTGAAGTTGGGGTCTTGCGTTTGGAAGTAGTCCATCAGAGTGATGCCCGTGAGTTGATTTTCTTGCAGGTTGTGGGCGCGCAATCCTGCGCCTAAGGACGAAGTAAACCGCAAATCGCGGTCAACCGTCCACATAATCGCAGGCAACTGGCTGAGAATCAGGCGCAAACGCTGCTCGGTGTCTTGGGCGCTCGCCGCAGTTTCCGTTGACTTCGGTTGCTTGTCCATCAGCCTGTCCTTTGCGCCCAAGACCTCTGAGCGACCTATGCTGCCGTCGCACAGCGGGGACGCTGTGCCAGTTATGATACCCTACCAGAGGTATAATTTTCTGCGATGCAATCTAACAAGTTCCAAGCCCAAACGCCCATGCTGCAGCAATATTTTCGGCTCAAAGCCGAGAACCCCGATGTGCTGCTGGCAATGCAAGTGGGCGACTTTTATGAGTTTTATGGAGAGGACGCTGAAATCGCCGCCCGTGAACTGGAGATCGTGCTGACTGGGCGCGAGGATGGCAGCAACGGGCGTATCCCGATGGCGGGCGTGCCCATCCACGCCTATGAACGCTACATCGCCAAACTGGTGCAGAAAGGCTATCGCGTAGCGATTTGCGACCAGATCGAAGACCCCAAACTCGCCAGGGGCTTGGTCAAACGGCGCGTCACGCGCATCCTGACGCCGGGCACGGCGCTGGAAGACTCGATGCTGGACGCCCGCGCCAACAACTACCTCGTGGCGGCGGTGCTGGGCGAGCCAGTGCACGGGCTGGGCGTGGTAGATGTCTCCACAGGCGAGTTCCTGACCACCGAGATCGCAGGCGAACGCCGCCAAGAGAAACTGTTGGACGAACTGTTCCGCCTGCAGCCTGCTGAAGTGCTGGTTCCTGAAGAGCAGGAAGAACTCATCCAGACCCTGCGCGAACAGCTCAGCGCGACGATTACTCCCGTGCCGCTGCAGGAGTGGGTGGGGCGCGACTCGCGGCAGATTCTGTTGCAACACTTCGGTGTGGAGTCGCTGCGCGGCTTCGGCTGCGAGGGCTACACGCGTGGTCTGGACGCCGCCGCGCTCGCCCTGCGCTACCTGCAGCACAATCAGATTGAGGCGTTGCAGCATATCCGCACGCTCGCGACCTACTCAGTGGAGCAGTTTATGTATCTGGACGCGACGGCGCGACGCCATCTGGAACTCACGCGAAACCAACTGGATGGCACTCGCCGCTACACGCTGCTGGCGACGCTGGACAGCACCTGCACGCCGATGGGCGCGCGCCTCTTGAAACGCTGGCTCGACGAGCCGCTGCTGAACCCCGACGCGATCAACGACCGCCTGAACGCGGTGGACGCGCTGTCGAAGCAGAGTCTGCGCCGCGACGCAATTCGGCAAATGCTGCGCCCGCTCGCCGATTTAGAACGCCTCTCCGCCCGCGCCAGCACGGGCACAGCGAACGCCCGTGACCTCGTCGCCTTGCGCGGCACGCTGCAGCGCATCCCTGACCTGTTCGCGGAAGTGCACGCGCTGCTGGGGGAGTTGCCTGAAGTGCCGACGCTTTTAGCCAGTCTCGCGCCGCGCCTTGCGCCCATGCAGGAACTCTGCGCCCTGCTGGAGCGCGCCCTCGTGGACGAACCGCCTGCCGATCTCAAATCGGGCGGCATCATCCGCGACGGCTACGACCCCGAACTCGATCGCTTGCGCCAGGTGCGCACCGAAGGCAAAAACTGGATCGCGCAACTGGAAGCCAAAGAACGCCAGCGCACGGGCATCCCCAGCCTCAAAGTGGGCTACAACGCTGTGTTTGGCTACTACCTGGAGGTCTCCAAGCCCCACCTGAGCAAAGTACCCCCGCATTACATCCGCAAGCAGACCCTCGCGAACGCCGAACGCTTCATCACACCAGAACTCAAAGAGCAGGAGGCGATCCTGCTGGGCGCGGAAGAGCGCATGAACGCGCTGGAGTTTGAACTGTTCGCGCAGGTGCGTGCCGAAGTGGCGCGCCAGACCCCCGCGCTGCAGTCGCTGGCGAAGGCAATCGCCGAACTCGATGTGCTGTGCGCCTTCGCCGAGAACGCTGTGCGGTATCGCTACACGCGCCCCGTAGTGGATTTGGAAGACCGCATCCACATCGACGGCGGACGCCACCCCGTCGTGGAACGCTTCAGCGAGAACCCGTTCGTGCCCAACGACTGCCGCCTCGATAGCAGCCAGCGGCTGATCATTCTGACGGGTCCGAATATGAGCGGAAAGTGTTTGGCAGGGCACACGCTGATATTCACTGAACATGGGCTGATGCGCCTGGAACAGCTCGCGCCGCCAGAGGCTGCGACAGGGCGGTTCACACCGATAGAGATTGGCGTTCAGACCCGCGATGGTGTGCAGCGCGCGACTCAGTTCTACTCGGGCGGTCTCCAGCCGACGGTGCGTATCCGCACCCAGCTGGGCTTCACGCTGGAAGGCACACCCGACCACAAGGTTTGGACGCGCCGACACGACGGAACTGAGGGCTGGATCCCACTGGGCGAGCTACGCGAGGGCGACTATGTAGCACTGGCGCGTGGCTTTGAACTCTGGGGCAATCAGACGGAGTTGCCGTACCTTGATCAACGAGGATGGCACGGCAACACACGCTTTTGTGATTTGCCTCGTCACCTGACCCCGAACCTTGCCTACTGGCTTGGCTTGCTCGTGGGAGACGGAACAGTCA
>JANXCK010000200.1 GCA_025060055.1 Fimbriimonadales bacterium
TTCGTGTGCAGCGTTGCAAACACCAAGTGCCCCGTCTCCGCAGCGGTGATGGCAAGCTGGATGGTCTCCAAGTCGCGCATCTCGCCGACCAGAATCACATCGGGGTCTTCGCGCAACGCCGAGCGCAACGCCGCCGCAAACGACTTCGTGTCCTGTCCCAGTTCGCGCTGGTTGATGATGCTGAACTTGTGCTGGTGTAGATACTCAATAGGGTCTTCAATCGTGATGATATGCACGCTCCGCTCGGAGTTGATTTGGTTAATCATCGCAGCCAGCGTGGTGGACTTCCCTGAACCTGTGGGACCTGTTACCAGAATCAGTCCGCGCGGGCGGCGGGTGAGGTCTTCCAGAATCGGGGGCAGGTTCAGCTCGCGCACAGTCGGCACGCGGGCAGGGATGAGACGGAACGCCGCAGCGACCGCGCCTTTGTCCTTGTACACATTCACGCGGAAGCGTGCGATCTTGTGCAAACTGTAGGAAAAGTCCAGCTCCAAGTTCGTCTCGAATTTTTGAATCTGTTCGTCTGTGAGGATGTCGTACATCAGCCGCTGCGTCTGTTGTGGTTGCGCTTTCTCGTAGTTCAGGCGCAGCAGTTGCCCGTCCACACGAATCACTGGCTCCACATACGGACACAGGTGCAGGTCGGACGCGCCTTTTTCGGTCACGATGTAGAGCAGTTCGTCGATGTGGGTGTCTTCGAGGCTGCGTGGCTGCGCTCCGACGGTGGGGTGCGCGTGCGCAGCGGGGGTGGCGGTCGCCACCCCGCCTCCATTCGCTGGCGAATAGGGTGTTGGGTTCATATTCATTTTCGGTGAGACCTCCTTGCTTAGTAGTATCCTGCGGTGAAGACCACGCGGCGCACCTCGTCAGGCGTAGTGATGCCCTCAAGCACCTTGATGAGTCCGTCTTCCCGCAGTTCCTTCATGCCGTTGGCTTTAGCGGCTTCCTTGATGTCGGACAGCGGTGCGCGGCGTACAATCATCTCCGCGATTTCGGCGTTGATTACCATCAGTTCGTAGATGCCGACGCGCCCCGCGTAGCCCCGATAGCGACAGTGTTCACAACCGACGCCTTCCCAAATGGTCACCATCTGGTCGGGGTCTTCGATTTGGAATCCGAAGGCGCGCAAGTCGGCGGCGGGGATTTCGCGCGGCTCTTTGCAGTGCTGGCACACGCGCCGTGCGAGGCGTTGCGCCAACACGCCCGTCACGGTCGCTGCAATCAGGTACGGCTCCACGCCCATATCGATCATACGAATGACCGCCGACGGCGCGTCGTTGGTGTGCAGTGTGGACAGCACCAAGTGTCCTGTCAGCGCTGCTTCAATCGCGATTTCCGCCGTCTCCAAGTCGCGCATCTCGCCCACCATGATGATGTCGGGGTCTTGGCGCAGGAAGGCACGCAGCGCACTGGCGAACGTCAAGCCTGCCTTGCGGTTCACTTGCACCTGCGCAATCCCCGGCAACTGGTACTCAATCGGGTCTTCGATGGTCAAGATGTTCTTTTCGACGGAGTTCAGCTTGTGAAGTACCGAATATTGGGTGGTGGTTTTGCCCGACCCTGTGGGTCCTGTGGACAGCACCATGCCTTGAGGCTGGATAATCAGCTCTTCCAGACGCGCTTGGGTTTCGGGCGTGAAGCCGAGCTTGTTCAAGCCGAGCAGCACGCTCGTCTTGTCCAGAATACGCATGACGATTTTTTCGCCGTGTGGGGTAGGAATCGACGACACGCGCAGGTCGTAGTCTTTGTTTTGGTAGCGGATGGGGATGCGTCCGTCTTGGGGCAGGCGTTTTTCGGCGATGTTCATCTCCGCCATGATTTTGTAGCGCGAGATGAGCGGTGCCTGCACATACTTGGGCAGCGAGAGCATTTCGTGCAGCACGCCGTCGATGCGGTAGCGGATGCGCAGGTTGCGTGCTTGGGGTTCCACATGGATATCGCTGGCACGCTCGTTGATGGCTTGCTGGATGATGGTGTTTGCCACGCGCACGATGGGGCCCTCTTCGGCTTCGCGGATAGCGGCTTTCTCATCTTCTTCCAGGTCGCCTTTTGTGCCGTATACGGCGACATCCGCCATCACACTGCCTTTGAGGTCTTGCGGGCGAACCGGCGCACCACCATCGGTCGTTGCAGGGGTTGCCGCGCCGTCCGCAGCCGAGCCGCCATAGGCTTTGCGGATTGCGTCCTCAATTGCACCAGGCGCAGCAATCACAGGGCGCACCGTGCAGCGTGAGTTGACCCGAACATCGTCAATCGCCATCACATTGCTCGGATCCGCCATCGCCAAATAAAGGATGTTGCCGTCCTTTTTTACTGGAATCACATTGTAGCGCTTGGCGATATGTTCCTTAACAACATTGATTGCGGATGGCTCGGGTTGCACGCGGTCTAAGTCCGCAAAGGGCATCCCCAGCTCGAACGCTTTCGCCTCGTAGGCGTCGCGCTCGCTCACAACGGTTTGGTCAATCAGCACCTGTAGGTAATCTTTGCCTGTGGATTGCTGGATTCGGCGCGCTTCGTCCAGTTGCTCGCGCGTGACAATGCCCTTCTCCAGCAGGTAGTCGCCTGCCGTTCTGCGTGTCATAGCCATCGGTTCTCACTCCTACCCATATCCCTGCCGCTCGCGTAGTCTGAATTATAGCATGTTTGCGCGAGCGTGTGGTACAATATTCAGCGGGCAGGGGGTGATTCCTGCCAGTTTGGATGGAGGACTCGATGCAAACGCGAATGGTGTGTCTGGTGGGCTTAGTGATGGTGGTTGCGCTCGGCGGGGCGCAGACCCGCTCGCAATCGCGCAGCACGACCCAGCAAAACGATGGACGCATTCCTATCACGCAAGCCGCTCAGGAACTCGCGCAAAAGTTCAAGGTGCAGATTATCGTCGATCCTGCGCTCACGGCGCGGGTGACTCCCGCTCAGGCGGAGACTTTAGAAAGAGCGCTGGACGAGCTTACCGCGCAGACACGCGATGTGGTCTGGCGCAAGGTATATACCAACAAGATTTTAGGCGCAGAGCCGCGCCATGACCAGGTGCTGGAGGCTGTGCGTGCGTTGCTGAATATCGATTTGGGCGGGGTGATGGTGGTCAACCCACGCACAGCGACGCTCAACTCGTTCGTCGCCAACTATCCTGCACCCTCCAACTTAGAAGAGTCGCTGGAACAGATGCAGCCGCCTTTCAACGCCAAGCCGCTCTATGTGATTTTGAACCCGAAGCCTGTGCAGGCGAATGTCCCGCGCGGCTCTCGAACCGAGCAGTTTGCACAACTCCAGCAGCAACTGCTGGAACTGATGGCGAAGATGTCGCCCGAAGAGCGCGTTCAGGCACTGCGCATAGGCATGGCGATGTGGATGAACGCCGACCCCGAGCTGCGCAACCAGATGATTTTCGAGGGCATGCGACTGTCGTTTGAATACTGGCAGAGCCTCACACCTGAACAGCAGCGCGAGATGTTCGAGATGGGGCGCAAGTTCTTCCAGCAATACTTCGGCGACGGGACGGGATATTAGGCATGCCCAAAGCGAAGGTCTACATCACGCTCAAGCCGTCGCTGTTAGATGCGCAGGGGCGCGTGCTGCTCAACGCGCTCCAGCAACTCGGTTTTGAGACCGTGCAGGAAGTGCGTGTCGGCAAATACTTGGAGATTGCGCTACAGCCCGATGGCGACCCGCGCGCCCAAGTGGAAGCGATGTGCCAGAAACTGCTCGCAAACCCCGTGATTGAGCAGTACCGCTACGAGATCGAGGAATGAAGGCGGGCGTGATAGTGTTTCCTGGCTCCAACTGCGATCGCGACGCCTACCACGCGCTGCGCGATGTGCTGGGCTACGACACGGAGTACCTCTGGCACGCCGACGCGCCCGATTTGAGCCAGTATGGGCTGATTGTCGTGCCCGGTGGCTTCTCCTACGGCGACTATCTGCGCCCTGGCGCGATTGCACGCTTCGCGCCGATTATGGACAGCCTGCGCGAGTATGCCGCGCGTGGGGGGCTGGTGCTGGGCGTCTGCAACGGGTTCCAGATTCTGTGCGAGGCAGGGCTGCTTCCTGGCGCCCTCACGCGCAATCTGAGCCTGAAGTTCCGCTGCAAGCCCGTCTATGTCCGCGTGGAGAACGCCGAGACACCCTTCACCTGTCGGTATCGGCATGGCGAAGTGCTGAAAATCCCTATCGCGCACGGCGACGGACGCTACGTGTGCGACGAAGCCACGCTCCAGCAACTGCGCCGAAACGGGCAAGTGATTTTTCGCTACTGCAGCCCCACAGGCGAACTCAGCGACTCGTGGAACCCGAACGGCTCGGTAGACCACATCGCAGGCGTTGCGAACGAGCAGTTCAATGTGCTGGGCATGATGCCGCACCCTGAGCGGGCGTGCGAGCTGCTACTGGGCAGCGAAGACGGACGCAGATTGCTGCGCGTGCATTAGCTGAGCGGGAGGGGGTCATTTTGCCCATGCAGCATAGCGTTGTGCAATCGCTTTCGGTATCCTTCGTGGCGAGTGTGCGTACTAAAAGCAGGAAACTTCCTCACGAAGGCGAAGCACAAAGCTATGAGCCACGAGCCGTCGGTAGAAGAGCGCATCGGTTATAAATCAGTTATTGACTTGGGGCGCGAGGCGACCGTGCCCTTCCCCCATAACTTGTACGACTATCCCACAAAGATACTGCCTCAGGTGATGGGGGAATTCGTAGAGCGGCTCAGTAGCGTGGGCGAAGTGGTGCTGGATCCTTTCGCTGGAGGTGGCACGGTCGCAGTTGAGTGTGCCCTGCGCCGCCGACGCTCAATCAACATCGACATCAATCCTCATGCTCTCGAGATTGCACGCAGAAAACTGAACACACTGCGGATGGGTTCGCTCTTTGACGCGCCGCCGCCTGTCGAGCAACAGTTGTGCATTCGCGCCGATGCACGTGCCCTCCCACTGAGTTCCGATAGCGTGGATGCCATCGTTTCAGATATCCCGTATGCGGACATGATACGGTACTCCGAATTGCCGTCCGACCTAAGTACAATAGATGACTACGATACCTTTTTAGAAGAGCTTGGACATGCCTTCGACGAGATGAAGCGCGTACTGAAACCGAATCGGTATTGCGCGATTTTCGTAGCAGACTATCGAATAGCGCGCAGTCGCGTGATTCTCCCTTTGCATGCGGATGTGATTAATCTTATGCAAGAGCGTGGGTTCGATCTGTTCGATTTATATGTGTGGCGTTACTATCGCTCCGGAAGTTTTCGTCCGTTCGGCGCGAGACCCTACCAGGCGATGAACGTACACTCTTATATTTTGGTATTCCATAAGCCCAACGAGCCGAAAAGCCTCGTGAAGAATCGCCCCATTCGCTATCGCCGTCGACTGGTGGAGAAGCTGCAGAGAGCGAACCGTTTCTCCAGTGGAAAACAACTTTATGTTTACACCTACGCTGTAGATACAACTGCTAACACACTCCTGCTAAACCGCGAACGATGACTGATGTGTTTCAAATTCACTTGGCGAGGAGGGTCGACTCGGCACGACTCTCTTAGGCAACCTGTGCTGTCACTGATTGTTGCTAATCGGCGTTTCAAGCGATACCGTTCATCAGCGGGACGCTGACGCTACAGACGTGCTCGGCATGGCGTCGGCGTCCCCGCCGATGACTGCACCACTTGAAACGCCGATTGGTATGTCCCTCAAATGTGAAATCGTCCCTGATTGGTACAACGGCGTCCGCGCCATCGTCAGGCGTCGGCGAGACGCCGTCTTACCCTGTATCTCCTGCACGTTTAGGGATGGTTTAATCTTGGAAGCACTTATGTGCCTCAAATCTTAAAAAAAACCTCCCGTTATGCGGGGCAGACACAGAGGGGGTCTGCCCCTACCGAGTCCGTGTAGGGGCGCGCCCCCGTGCGCGCCCTGACAAAAGCAACAATTTCACTTGAAATCGTCCCTTTTCTCTGAAGTTTGTCACTTTCGCCAATTTGTGCGGCATATTGTAGGTTGCGCCCGCCCAAAACCGCTACGAGTTGTGCTTTTTGCCCGAAGTGACAAACGTCAGTTTTCTGTAAGGCGGGTTAGGAACCCACCCCTACAAAGAATGCCCTGTAGGGGCGCGTCCGTGACGCGCCCAAAACAGGACGATTTCACTCGTGAAGTACCTGTGAGGCGCGAGCGTCCCACCAGCGAACGCAAGTACAACGATCGTTGGGTATACTCTCCCTGTGCATTTGGACACAGCTTTGTGAACGCAAGTAAGGAGGCGACTTATGGCGAATGTCGGTAAGGTAGTGCAGGTGATGGGGCCCGTCGTCGATGTGCGGTTCTCGGACGGCGAGCTGCCAGCTATCTATAATGCAATCAAAATTGTGGACGAGGCGCGTGGCATCAACCTCACTTGCGAGGCAGCGCAGCACTTGGGCGACGACATCGTGCGTACCGTCGCGCTGTCGTCTACGGACGGACTGGTGCGCGGCATGGACGCTATCGACACGGGCGCGCCCATCAAAGTGCCTGTCGGTCGCGTGACCTTGGGCAGACTGTTCAATCTGCTGGGCGAGCCGATTGACGAGCGCGGTCCCGTGCAAGCAGAGCAGTTTGCGCCCATTCACAAGCCCGCCCCGCCCTTAGAAGAGCAGAATGTGAAAACGGAGATTCTGGAGACAGGGCTGAAGGTGATTGACCTGCTGTGCCCGTTCAACAAGGGCGGCAAGATCGGCTTGTTCGGCGGCGCAGGGCTGGGCAAGACCGTGCTGATTCAGGAGCTAATCCGCAACATCGCCACCGAACATCAGGGCGTATCGGTATTCGCGGGCGTGGGCGAGCGCACACGCGAAGGCAACGACCTATATCTGGAGATGAACGAGACGGGCGTGATCAACCAGACAGTGCTGGTGTTCGGGCAGATGAACGAGCCGCCCGGCGCACGCCTGCGCGTGGGGCTGACCGCCCTCACGATGGCGGAGTACTTCCGCGACGAGGAAGGGCAGGATGTGCTGATATTTATCGACAACATCTTCCGCTTCGTGCAGGCGGGCGCGGAGGTGTCCGCGCTGCTGGGGCGCATGCCGTCGGCGGTAGGCTACCAGCCGACGCTGGCGACCGAGATGGGCGAGCTGCAGGAGCGCATCACCTCCACCAAGCGTGGCTCAATCACCTCCGTGCAGGCAATCTATGTGCCCGCTGACGACCCGACGGATCCTGCGCCCGCCACCACCTTCTCGCACCTCGACGCCTATGTGTATCTGGAGCGGCGC
>JANXCK010000256.1 GCA_025060055.1 Fimbriimonadales bacterium
TCAGGACGCCGTCTACCCGTCCGCGCTGGAAGAGATGCCCGAATCGCCCGCGATTTTGTTTCTGTACGGCAATCACACCCTGCTGCAGCACGCGAGTTTCGCGCTCCTCGCCTCGCGGAATGTGTCGGCGGCGGGACTGCAAGAGCTGGAGACGCTGGCGGAGAGCCTGATTCAGCAGGGGCTTGTGCCGATTGTGAGCGCGACACAACCTGCGTACCAGCGCGCACTGCTGTGCGCCGTCCGACAGAACGCGCCGTATATCCTCGTGTTGGACAAGGGGCTGCTGGCTACCTTCGGTGAGGACTTGCGCAAAGAGCCACTTCGACAAGCACGCATCTGGCAGGCGGAGCTCGATGTCCAAACGGCGTTGGCGATTAGCCCGTTTCGCCCGCGCGACGGGTGGGTCGCCTCCAGCGGCAAGTACCGCGACGCGCTGATAGGCTATCTGGCAGGCGCAGTGATTGTCGTCGAGGCGCGCCCGAACGGGAATATCGTGCAGCTTTGCCGCGAACTGCTACAGCGCGGGCGTACCGTGTACGCGCTGGCACAGCGTGCCAACCCGCCGTTGGGCAACCTCCAGATATTAGAAGCTGGCGCAATCGCGCTCGGCGCACAGTGAGTCCCTCAAGGCTAATACCAATCGGGGTTTCGAACAGCGCAACATTCTGAACGGATCAAGCCGTTCCTATGCAGACAAAGCCGACCTCCGTCGGCTGAATAGCCCGCGCAGGCGGGCTTGGTTTGCACAGCAACGGCTTCAGCCGTGTTTCACTTGACACCCCGATCGGTATTACTCGCCTCCGCTCAAAACGTCCCGTAGGAGCGCGTTCCCAACGCGTCCGAAACAAGTTGGAAGCACTTATTACTCAGGTATCCTTGACGACATGGATTGGCAAGCGCAGCTGGAGGCGTATATAGCACCGCGCAAGCGATTGGTGGACGATGCGTTGGAGACATACTTAGCCGAGAACCCGCCCCGACCGCGCACGCTGCCAGAAGCCATGCGCTACGCGGTGCTGGGCGGCGGTAAGCGGTTCCGCCCGATTCTGTGTATTGCAGCCGCTGAGGCGCTGGGCGTGCCTGCCACCCAAGTTTTGCCCACCGCCTGCGCCCTCGAGCTTATCCACGCCTTCAGCCTCGTACACGACGACCTGCCCGCGATGGATAACGACCACCTACGACGCAACCAGCCCACCGTCTGGGTCAAATACAGCGAGGCGATGGCGATCTTGGCGGGCGACGCGCTGTTTGCCAAGGCGTTCGAGCTGCTTGCCGAGCAAGCGCGCCTCAGCCCACCTGAGCGCGTCGCGCAGGTGCTTCACCTCATCGCCGTCGCCTCAGGAACCGAAGGCATGTGCGGCGGTCAAGTAGAAGACATCTTGTGTGAGGGGCAGGCAATCGGCGAGGCGGAGCTGCGCTTTATTCATTCGCACAAAACAGGCGCGCTGATTCGCGCCAGCGTGCTGGCTGGCGCGCTCTTAGCAGGAGCCGACTCCGCGCAACAGGACGCGCTGGACGCCTACAGCCGCGCGCTGGGGCTGGCGTTCCAAATCATCGACGATGTGTTAGACGAGACAGCGTCCACCGAGCAGCTGGGCAAGACGGCGGGCGCAGACCGCGCGCGGCGCAAAGCCACCTACCCCGCGCTGTTTGGCATCGAGACTGCCCGCCAGCACGCCGAGCAAGCGAAACAGGATGCCTTGAACGCCCTGCGCCCCTTCGACGAGCGTGCCGACCCCCTGCGATGGCTGGCGCTCTACACCGTGGCGCGCGGGAGCTAATCCGCCCCTTGAGAGCTGCCTGCCTGCGCGTTCAGCGCACTGATGTCGCCCACACGCTCGATCGCCGTGCGCATCACGGCTTCGCTGGGTGCGCGACTGCGCAAGTGTTGCTCGCACATTCGGAATGGGTATAGCAGGCGGTCGTAGCGCGGGTCTGGTAGGCTCAGCGGGCGCGTCTCCTGCAACAGCCACCCCGAGATGCGGTCAGCCCATTCGCGCGTGTCGTCGGGACTGGTCAGCACGGGCGTCTCGATACGCACCAAGCCGTAGGTCGGCGACGCCCCTGCCTGCCAACGCAGACGCAAATACCAACTATACACCTCGCTCTGCTTCTCGCGCACCGTGCGAAACACGCTGCTGCGATACCCCGCGGGCATGTTCAGCACCTGCAACATCCAGTTAATCTCTAAGTAGCTGGTGCGATGCGATTTCGACACGCCGACTACCTTCACCAACTGCCGTCGCTCTAAGGTGCTCATCAGGTCGGCAATTGAGCCGTCGACTAAGAGCCAGTCGGACGAGGTGGGCGTCTGCTGCTCCATCCACTTGAGAGCCAGTTTGCGTTCCAAGTGGTCGCGCACGCGCGCTACGGTCGCCCCCGCGCGAATCAGCATCGTGGCAAACGAGGTCTTCTCCAGCTCCCGCTCCTCCAGTGAGTCGTACACTGTGATCCCTGCGCGTTTGAACTTGCGGGCGTCGAACGCCTTGAGTGGCAGGTAGAGCGCCTCTTCTGACTCAACCAGCTCTGGCACGGGATGCAACTCGCGGTTGCGCCGCACCAGCACCATCGAAGCGACATAGCCGTACACGACGGGCAGTAGCCCCTTCTCGGTCTGCTGGTAGTAGAGCAAATGGGAATGTTGAATGCCGTCGATGAAGTGGGTGAACTGCGTTGGCTGTTCCGCAGGCGGTACGGGGAAAGTGCCAAACTGTTTGCGCCCTGGCTCGGGCACCAGCAGGGCGCGGCTGAACCCCCCTTCCTCTTCAGGCGGTTCGATCGTGTCTTCAGTGCTGACCCGCCGCACAATCTGCACTCCTTCTGGGTTCTCGCGCAAAAACTGAATGACCTTCTGCAAAAAGGGCGTCATCGACGCCTTAGTTCGGCTTTGGCGACGCGACTCCTGCTCAAGGTATCGGGTTCTAAGCAAGCGGTATCTGGCTACGAACCGCCTCGAAGAGCGGGGCAATCGGCGTCGGTTCCACACCAATCGCTGGCGTGCCAGTTAGCTCCGCTAAGTCGGCAGACCAGCCCGCGACCTGGCGTCGGAGTTGCTCATGATAAAGCGCGACCATCGCCTGATGGAGCGGGTTGTTCGTCTGGCGTGCCCGCGCGTGCGCCGAGTCGAGCAAGTAGAGTGCAATCAGCGCGTCAGCGAGCGGTTCCACCAACTCTTGGGGCGGCTCGGTGAAACGGCTCAGA
The DNA here is from genome assembly GCA_025060055.1 of Fimbriimonadales bacterium. GTDB lineage: Bacteria > Armatimonadota > Fimbriimonadia > Fimbriimonadales > GBS-DC > GBS-DC. The sequence continues at coordinate 3,202 of JANXCK010000256.1, forward strand.
GCATGGAGCGCGCTGCCCGTGAGAGAGCGCAGAGTCTGGAGCGTCGCCTCCACTGTGTCAGTCGCCGTGTGGCGGGTCGACAGCGGCGTCCAGAACCCAAGCTGCAGCGCGTGCATGAGCCGATCAACTAAGTTCAGCCGATTGATTTCGTTAGTGCCTTCGTAGATGCGGTTCACGCGGGTATCACGATAGAGGGCGGCGATGGGATACTCCTCGCTGTAGCCATATCCGCCGTGAATTTGCAGTGCATCGTCCACGATGTGGTGCAGCGCTTCGGTGGCGGCGACTTTGAGCAAGGCACACTCGGCAGCGTATTGTGCGGCGGCAGCACGCCATGTCTGCTGGCGGTCTGCGCCGTTGGCTTGGAACGCCTGCTCCAACTCATCAGCGAGCCGATAGGTTGCGCTCTCGACAGCGTAGATGAGGGTCGCGCCCCAGACGAGCTTGCGCCAGATAAGAGGGTACTCGATAATCGGGCGTCCAAACTGCTTGCGTTCGGCAGCGTAGTTGCGTCCAAGCTGCCATGCCTCTTTCGCGATGCCCAGCGTCGCAGCGCCGATTTTGAAACGCCCAAGGTTCAGCGTGTACAGTGCCACATGCGCTCCCTCGCCCTCTTGACCCAAGCGACGCCCCGCCGACACTGCCACCGCATCAAACACCACCCGGCAGGTGGACGAGCCGTGCAAGCCGAGCTTGTGTTCCTCGCGTTCCACCAGCAAGCCTGGTCCGCGCTCCACCAGAAACGCCGTGAACCGCTCGCCGTCCACTTTCGCAAAAGTCACAAACAAATCGGCAAATCTTGCGTTGGTAATCCAGATTTTGTTCCCTGTGATGTAGTACTCATCGCCGCGCCGTTCGGCACGGGTGCGCCCTGCAAGCGCGTCGGAACCCGCTTCAGGTTCGGTCAGCGCATACGCGCCGATATACTCGCCCGAAGTGAGCTTGGGCAGATAGTGATGCTGCTGCTCCGCGTTGCCAAACAGCAGGATGGGGAGACTGCCCACGCTGGTATGCACAGCGTGCGACACAGCAAACGAGGGCTGAAGCGCGGTCTTCTCGGTAATCAGTGCGGAAGTGGTTTTCGGCAGTCCCAGCCCACCAAATTCGGTCGGCACATCGATTCCCAGCAGCCCCAGCATCGCGGAGTCGATGAGGATTTCACGCATCTGCGCAGGCTCACCGTGTTCGAGGCGTTTGACATACGGCATCACCTGCTCGCGCACAAACCGCTCCGTCGTCTCTGCCATTTGGCGGGCTTCGGCGTCGAACTGCTCAGGTGTAAAAATTGTGGGCGGCGTCTCCATCAGAAACGCCCCTGTATGGCGCACCGTTGCTTCCATGCAGTTTAGGATACCTCATTTGAACCAGAAAAACCTCATCGTCCCATGCAGCAGCCACACGGTCAGCAAGACGACCAGAATCAAGCTCAGTCGGTTCGGTTCCACTCGCACGACGCGCCCGCACAGCAGTCCCGTCAGGCTGTTCAGTGCCACGCCGAGAGTGGCTGCCACAATCAGGAAGCCGATGGGGTTCGCTCGCCACGCCAGCGCGAGTTGCCCATGCATGATTGCGCTCACGCTGGTTGTGAGTCCGCACGAGGGGCACGGACGCCCCGTAAGGTAGAAAATCGTGCAAGGGGGCAGTCCCAGCTGCTGGTGCGTACCGTGCCCTGCAGGGTCAGGGCGGAGATACCAGCCGATGCCCAGCACCAAGAGTGCGCCCGCCAGCAGGAAGGCGTGCCCCCACCGTGCCCAGCCCGACACGGAGACCACTTCCACCCACCGCTTCGTCCTGCCCAGTGGGCGTGTCACTCCTCCCATAGCCGAATTATGATACTCCAACTGGTGCGCTGACGAATGATCGCGCCTCGCAGCTCGACACGGTTGTTGGGACGCCACGCCAGCGCCGCGTTGACGCGCTCGCCCGTATGCTCCGCGCGGAGAAAAAGCTGGTTGGTGAGGGGCACGTCGAACCCGATGAAGAAGCTGGATACCCCTTCCAGACCGAAGCCGAGATGCACGCGCAGGTCGTGGTCTAACGGCGTCTTGCCCAGCGCGGCAATCCCGTAGGAGAGCGCAACATAGTAGCCCCGACCCTGCGGCGTGCGATCGAAAAGGTCGACGACGCCCAGCGAAACGCCCGGCGCGTAGCCAGGAATCTCAGGGTACAGCGTGTACTGCAGCCCGTAGATTTCGAGGCGATTTTCGAAGCCAGTGCGCGCACCCTGAACTTCCAGCAAGCCCCCCAGCCGCAGGCTGATAAGCACGCGCTCGCGCTGGCACGCACCCGCCAGCAAGCCCGCCTCAAGCGCCACGCGCTCAGGATAGATGAGCCTACCAGTGGGAATTTCAATCAATCGGTCAGCGAAGGCGAAGCAGAACAACACCGATGCAGCCAAAAGCCCAAATAGCCTTAGCATAAGCCTAATTATGAACAAACCTGACCCACCGAATCGCCCAAAACAGGAACCTGCGTCATCAGGGCGAACGAATCGGGCACGATGAGGCTGCTGATGCTCAGTGCGGGACTGTTGGGACTGGTGCTGCTGTGCGATGCACAGGGGCTGTCGGCACAGGAGCGACGCGAAGGGTTTCGCCTGCTGTTCAACGGGCGCAACCTGCAGGGCTGGAAGGTGTACGCCGGTGCAAACTGGCGCGTGCAAAACGGCGAACTCGTCGGTCCCAAAGAGAGCGCGGGCTGGATTGGCACGACGGAGGAGTTCGACAACTTCATCCTGCGCGGCGAATACTGGATTGACAAAGGCGACACCAACGAGAGCAACAGCGGGGTGTTCTTCCGTGCCCAGAAGACCGCAACTCCGTGGAACGACGGCTATGAAATGCAAATCAGCCTGCAGGATGAGCGCAACCCCACGGGCAGTATCTACAACCGTGTACCTACGCACTTGGAACGGATGCGCGAAATCGCCCCTGAGAGACAGTGGAACGCTTTCGAAATCCGTGCCTGCGGCTCGCGTATTCAAATCACCCTCAACGGCGAGATGGTACAGGATTGCGACCTGCACGAGTTCCAGCGCGGCGTGATTGGCTTGCAGCAGCATCACGCGGGCGTCACGGTGAAGTACCGCAATCTGCGTATCAAGCGGCTCAGCCCGCGCGAGTGCGACGAGGGCTGGCAACCGCTATTCAACGGCAAAGACCTCACAGGCTGGTTCGCCACAGGCATTGCGCGTTGGAGCGTGAAAGACGGCGCGATTGTCGGCGAGGCGGGGATGGGACACCTGTTCACCGAGCGCACCTTCGCCGATTTTGAGCTACGCGCGATGATTCGCATTCGCCCGTTCCGTGCCAACTCTCCGATGAACCCGAATAATGGAATCTACTTCCGCGCTCAGCCCAACCCAGAGAACCGCAACAACTGGCCCATCGGCTTCGAGGCGCAGGTGTATAACCATGCAGGGCGCGGCGACTACATCACAGGCTCACTCTACAATCGCGTGATGGCGAGCCGTCTGCTTACCCGCGACGGCGAGTGGTTCTCGATGCGCATCCGCGCCAAAGGCGACCACATCCAGATTTTCGTCAACGGGCAGAAGGTAGTAGACACGCGCAACGGCGACTTCAAGTCAGGGCACATCGCCATCCAGTGCCACGACCCGTTCACAATCATTGAGACGCGCGATATCTACTGGAGACCATTATAAGTGCCTCGCAGGCGAGTTTCGTAGCGTCGGCGTCTCGCCGACGCGCGTGGCTTGGACAGTCGTGTCCAAGCGACAGCGCACGGACAGGACTGTCCGTGCTACGCTGCACGGGATGCAAGCTATGCCACGGGCGCAATCTACCCGACAACTGAAGCCGTTGCTGTGCAAACCGAGCCGATCTTTATCGGCTACAGCCCGCACAGGCGAGCTTCGTTCGCATCCGACCCTCACTTCCAGCCCATCCCAAAAGAGAGAGAGCCGAGTTCCCCCTCGCCTCTGAGAGCGTGTAGGGGAAGTAGTACCAATCGGGGTTTCAAGTAGCGCAATCGTCGGCGCGGACGCCGACGCTACGGGGAGCGCGTGCGTAGCGTCAGCGTCTCGCTGACGAACTGTGTCGCTTGAAACCCCGATCGGTATAACACTTCAACAATCCTTTGCGAGCGAACTCGCTCCCATACAAACGAAGCCCTGCCTGCGCAGGGCTAAGCAACCCCGCGTGGGCGGGGTTTTGTTTGTATAGGGGCGACTTCAGTCGCGGGGGCGAGAGTGCTAAAAGTAACTTGCAGTATACGCTCTGAGAGATAGGGTCAGGCAGCGAAGGCAATATCGCGTTTGAGCCGTTGCGGTAGAATCTACTTGTGCCGAGTCTTGCCCTCGACCCCGACTGGGTGGCAGAACTGCGTCGCGCACTGTTGGCATGGTTCGAGACGCACAAGCGTCTCACGCCTTGGCGCGACAGTCCAGATCCCTATCGCGTATGGGTCTCGGAAGTAATGCTGCAGCAAACGCAGACCGCAACTGTTATCCCTTACTTTGAGCGGTTTATAGCGCGTTTTCCGACAGTGCAGGCGTTAGCGGAGGCGCCGTTGGAAGAGGTGCTGCGCTACTGGGAAGGCTTGGGCTACTACGCGCGGGCGCGGAACCTGCACAAAGCCGCCCAGCAAATTGTCCGCAACGGCGGGCAAGTGCCGTCTACTCCCGACCGTCTGCGCGAGTTGCCGGGAGTTGGCGCGTACACGGCAGGCGCAATTGCCAGTATCGCGTTCGGACAACCCGCGCCTGTGGTGGACGGAAATGTGACGCGCGTGCTGGCACGCCTGCTTTGGCTCAAGGGCGACTTGAAAACGACTGCGGCGCAAAGATCGCTGTGGCAGATTGCCGAGCAACTCATCGACCCTGTGCGTCCTGGCGACTTCAACCAAGCGTTGATGGAACTCGGCTCGACAGTTTGCACGCCGACGCAGCCGCGCTGTGGCGCGTGCCCTGTGAGCCGCTTGTGTGAAGCGTACCGACGGGGTCAACCGACGGCTGTGCCTGAGCCGCGCCGTTGCCCGCCCGCCCGCGCTGTAGCCGATGTCTCGGCGATTATCGAGCGCGAGGGACGCTACCTACTGGCGCAGCGTGCCCCTGAAGGGCTGTGGGGTGGACTGTGGGAGTTCCCGCGTGCCACCCGCATCGCCCACGAGAGTCTCGAAGCCGTTGCTGAACGCGCTGCACGACAGGTAGGTGTTCACGCCATCCCGCAACGCGCCCTGACACTCGTGCGACACACGGTGACCTACTCACGCGTCCATCTGTGCGGATACCTGTGCGCATGGCAAGCGGGCGAAGCACAAGCAGGCACATATCAAGCGACCGCGTGGGCGACGCTCGACGAGATTGCGCAGTATCCGCTCTCTGCACCGCAGCGCAAGCTGGCAGTAGCCCTCTTGAATGCCTCCAACGCAGACCGCTCAAGAAACGGGTTGTGGACACAACTGAGCCTGTCGTTCCGAGACGAAGCCGAGTAATCCTCGGTAGGAGGTAGACACGATGAGGAGCCGACGCCAGATGCTGATTGCCGTTGTTCTGCTGCTGGGGCTAACCCTGCCTTGCCTCGCGCAGGAGCCTGCGAACACGCCTAAGCCCACTGAACAGCAGCAGCAACAACCCCAACACCAGGATGCCCCTGCCCCCGAACCCCACCCCGACCTCAAGCCGCTGCTGGACGCTATCCGTGCCCAACTCAGCGAGCGCAAGTACGGAGAAGCTTTGCAACAAGCCGACACCCTGCTGCAGCAGGCGACCGAAAAGGGCGACAAGGTTGGGCAGGCGTATGCGCATCGGCTGCGGGCATGGGCATTACAGCGGCTGAGGAAGGGGCAGGACGCACAGCTTGCGTGGGAGCAGGCTGAGCAGTTCTGGCGCGAGGTAGGGGAAGAGGCGTTTGTGGTGGAGGCGTTGCTGGGGCGAGCATTTTGCCTATGGCGCACCAACGAGACGCTGGCAAAAGAACTGGTAGCGCAGGCGTTGGAGCGAGCAAGGGTAGAGCAGAAAAGACCGCTGGCGGCGGCGCGAGTGTTGAATGATGTAGGTGTAGATTGGTACGATGCGCGTGTATTGGGAGTTGCCCAACGGTGTTGGGAGCAGGCGTTGGCGATTTTTGAGAGCCTTATTCCCAGCTCACTGGATGTGGCAGCCACGCTCAACAACTTGGGGAATGTGGCTCGTAACCGGGGTGATTTAGAGTTGGCGCAGCGGTACTACGAGCAGGCACTGGCAATCAAAGAACGCCTTGCTCCCAACTCGCTGACAGTGGCAACCACGCTCGCCAGTCTGGGGAACGTAGCTTTGGAGCGGGGCGATTTGGCGTTGGCGCAGCGGTACTATGAGCAGGCGTTGGCACTCTACGAACGCCTTGCTCCCAACTCACTGGATGTGGCAGCCACGCTCAGCAACTTAGGGGCTGTGGCTTTGGAGCGGGGCGACTTGGCGTTGGCGCAGCGGTACTACGAGCAGGCGTTGGCGCTGTTTGAACGCCTTGCCCCCGACTCACTACAGGTGGCAGCTGCGCTCAACAACTTGGGGCTTGTGGCTTTGGAGCGGGGTGATTTAGCGTTGGCACAGCGGTACTTGGAGCAAGCATTAGCACTCTACGAACGCCTCGCTCCCAACTCACTGGACGTGGCAACCGCGCTCAACAACTTGGGGCTTGTGGCTTTGGAGCGGGGCGACTTAGCGTTGGCGCAGCGGTACTACGAGCAGGCGTTGGCACTCTACGAACGCCTTGCTCCCAACTCACTGGATGTGGCAGTCACGCTCAACAACTTGGGGAATGTGGCTTTGGAGCGGGGCGATTTAGCGTTGGCACAGCGATACTTGGAGCAAGCGTTGGCGATCAAAGAACGCCTTGCTCCCAACTCGCTGACAGTGGCAACCACGCTCGTCAGTCTGGGGAACGTAGCTTTGGAACGGGGCGATTTGGCGTTGGCGCAGCGGTACTATGAGCAGGCGTTGGCGCTGTTTGAACGCCTTGCTCCCAACTCACTGGATGTGGCAGCCACGCTCAGCAACTTAGGGGCTGTGGCTTTGGAGCGGGGCGACTTGGCGTTGGCGCAGCGGTACTATGAGCAGGCGTTGGCGCTGTTTGAACGCCTTGCCCCCAACTCGCTGACAGTGGCGACTACGCTCAACAATCTCGCGCGGTTGAAACTCATCCAACGCCAGCCCCATGTCGCCCTGCAACTCCTGCAACGCGCTACCGCCATCGTGGAAACCCAACGCCAAGCCCTCCCCGACCCCGAAACCCGCGCCCTGCTGGCTGAATGGCAGTTCCAACCCTACCTCCTGCTCGCCCTCGCCTACCTGCACCTCAACCAACCTGCCAAAGCTGCCGAAACACTGGAACGCAGCCGCGCCCGCAGCCTCGCCGAAACCCTCCACCAACGCCAACTCGCGTTCAGCGAAAACCTGCCTGCGCCCCTGCGTCAGCTGTTGCAGCAGCAACAGCAGCTCAGTGCCCAGCGTCGGCAAGCCTATCGCCAACTGCAGCAGGCTGACCCTAATGACAGGGAGCAGGTTGCCCAGCTGCAGCGCACGCTAGGCACGATTGACCAGCAGCAGCGCGCGCTGGATGAGCGCATTCGCCATGAGTTTCCAGAGTTTGCCCGTCAGTATCTGCCCGCGCCACTCACCATCCAGCAAATCCAGCAGAGCATAGACACAGGCACAGTGTTGCTGTATCACGCGCTGGTGGACGACAACCTGCTGATTGTGGCGGTCTCGTCCACACAGGTGCGGGGTGTGGTGCGCAAGGTCAATCAGGGGCAACTGGAGCAGCAGGTGCAGGAGCTGCGACGGATTTTGAGCAAGATGCCCGCGTTTCGCAGCGCACCTGAGCGCGAAACCTGGCAACGCCTGAGCCAGCAGCTGTACGCGCAACTCATCGCGCCCGTGCAGGGAATGTTCAAGGGGGCGCAACGAGCGCTGCTGTGCCCCGACGGAGTACTGAGCCAGTTGCCGTGGGCAGCGTTGATTGTGAAGATGCAAGCCAACCAGCCTGTGTACTGGATAGAGCAGGTAGCGCTGCATCTTACGCCATCTGTGGGGGTGTACCGTCAAGCGCGACAGGTGCAGCCTGCTGCACAAGGGGTCGCCGTTGCTGCTGTATGGCGATACACCAGTAGCGAGCCGATAGAACTGGCGCAGGCGCAGTCGGCGGTGGCTGCGTTGTTGCGTCGTTCGGGGGCGAGCACGTTGTTGACGGACTTGCCTGCGGTGCGCGACGAGGTGCAGGCGTTGCGGGGGCTGTTTGGCAAGCAGGCGCGAGTAGTAGTGAACGCGCAGGCGACGCCGCAGGCAGCGCGCCAGTAGGCAACGAACGCGCCGGTGGTGCATTTTGCCTGCCCCGCGCGGGCGGATAATACAGACCCGCTCGGTTCAGCGTTGCTGCTTGCGCCAGCAGGCGCGCCGTTGGGGATGCTCACGGCGGAGGCGGTGTTGTTGGGGTGGCGGTTGCGGGCGGATTTGGTGATGTTGTCGGCGTGCGAGACAGGGGTGGGGGTGGCGCGTCGG
>JANXCK010000028.1 GCA_025060055.1 Fimbriimonadales bacterium
CCTGTGGCTTGGGCGTCTCGCCCAAGCCGAGCGTGGCTTAGACCGTCTTGTCCAAGCGCGGGCACGGACACGACTGTCCGTGCCACGCTGCACGGGCTGAAAGCCCGTGCCACGCAGGGGCGTCGGCGCGGACGCCGACGCGACGGCTTGGACAAGACGGTCCAAGCCACGCTCTGCTTGGGCGAGACGCCCAAGCCGCGTCCGTCGGCGAGACGCCGACGCGACGCAGTAACGACTTCTTAAATAGTCTCTTAGCGAGAAGTGCAGAATGCAGCGCAGGGGCGAGGTGACCTCGCCCGTACGGGCGCGGTTCCCGCGCCCTGTCAGCACATTGAGAGACAATTTCATCTTGGAGGCACTTATCACGCCGACGCTACGAAAACTTGCCCGTATCTCAAACGGCTTCTCAGACGGTCGTTTGGCGCAGCGGAGCGTCGGCAGGCGCTGCGCCAAACAGCTCGACAATCTTGCGCCGACGGAACTCAAAAATTTCCTCAATGCGCGGGCGTACCAGATACTTATTAATCCAGCCGTCGATGAGTGGCTGCTTGAGTGCGTAGTAAACCAAATCGTGCATATGCACCCCTCCCTCAACGGGCGTAAAGGTGTGCCGATGATGCCAGAAGCGGTACGGTCCGAACCGCTGCTCATCCACAAAGAAACGCAACGGCTCCACATGGGTAATCTCGGTGACCCAGTGCATTGGAATGTGAAATAGCGGGCGTACTGTGTAAGCGATAATTAGCCCCGCTTCCATTTTATCAGGCACGGGGGTCAGGATATCGAACCCCATGTAAGGCGGCGTAATGTGCTTTAGGTTCACGGGACTGGAAAAGAAGTCCCAAACCTCTTCCAACGGTGCAGGGATTACCTGCTCGGTTTCGAAACGGAACAGTTTCATAGGCGCGCTCCTCTCGATAGGTTTGGGCAGCGACAGTTCAGCCGTGGGGGGTCGCTCCCACAAGATTGTACCTGCTCCGCTGGCTAAGCAGGAACAGTTGGGTTCAGCACGAATGCTGAGCTTGTTATGCCATACCTACCCAAAGCGACGGAGCGTGCTGACCGCTACAAGGTCAAGGTGGAAGAGTATGTGCGGTATCGGCGTGAGGGGTATCTGAAGATAGAACGGCTTGTGCCTGAGGCGGATGTGGCACGATTATACGAATGGGCGGTTGCTTGCTGGCAGGGCAAGCGGTTGCTGCCGCGCGCAGAACAGACTCCTGATGCCGAGATACAGCAGGGCACACGCGCCCATCAGCTGCATCGCGTTGACCCCGTCGCCGAATGGGGCTTGCTGTACCCGCGTATCCTCGATGTACTCGAGGCGCTCATCGGACCCGATGTGCTGGCGCTGCAGACCATGCTGTTTCACAACCCGCCTGGCACGGGCGGTCAGGGCTGGCACCAAGATTCGTACTATATCACGACCTATCCCGATACGCTGATTGGCGTGTGGCTGGCATTAGAACCAGCAGACGAACTCAACGGATGCCTGTGGGTTGTGCCCGGCTCGCACTGCGAGCCTATCTATCCGCCGCGCAACAACACCTACGCGCATGTCCACGCCGCAAACGCCTTCGATGACCTGCACGAGGTCGAGAATGTGAGCCACTTAGACGATGAGCAGAATACCCTGACGCAAGTGGTGCGCAAGTATCCGCCTCCAGTCCCCGTACCGATGGCTCCTGGTGATGTGCTGTTTTTCGATGGGCATCTGCTCCATCGCTCGTATCCGAACCGTGCTGCTGACCGCTGGCGGCGGTCGTTTGTGTGTCATTACTGCAACGCGCGTTCGTGGGTGCCGTGGAATCACGGCGTGCCGTATGAGGGCGACAGCGCCAACTACTTGCACATCCTCGCAAGGGGTAGCACGCACCTGCCCTACGCCACACCCCTGTTCGGCACGCCCGTTGATTTGTATCAGCCTGCGCTCGACGGTTCACCGCCCCCACGTGCAATCGGCAACACAGGTGGGACGATGGAAATGGGCTAATAAGTGCCTCACAGGTGAAATCGTCTTGTTTTGGGCGCGTCGGGGACGCGCCCCTACGAGGCGCCGCAGGTAGGGGCAGGTTCCGAGCCCGCCCTGCAGAAAAGAGATGATTTTACGCCAGAGGCACTTACCAATCGGGGTTTCAAGCGTCGTTATGCTCTCACCCCCGACCCCTCTCCCGCCACGCGGGCGAGGGGAGTCAACTGGGCGTAGGGGCGAGGCGAACTCGCCCCTACGCTACCCCCTCTCCCACCGCATGGGAGAGGGGGAAGCTGGTAAGGGTACATCGTTTTGCCTCAACACGCAGGCAGAAGGCGGGATTTTTTGAACCCCCTCCTGCAGGTTCCCCCTTAGCAAGGGGGAACCGAGCGTTGGTCGTGGTTCCCCTCGCGGAGCGGGGGGAACCTTACGGAAGGAGGCGAGCCTTCGAAAAATCCAACCTCCTATCTGTATGTCTGGGCGAAAGCGGTGTACCCTTGTCAGAGAGGGGGAAGGGGGTGAGGGCAACACGGCGTCTGAAACAGCAATTAGTATTACTCCCCGCTCATCCCCAAGACTGTCCAGCCAGCCGCAGGGTCGGATGCAATCAGTTGCACCGAGCGCACGGGCACATCGGGGCGCGGGTTGCGCCACACCAGCAGGCGCGCGGTTGCCCTTGAACCGTCCGTGCCACGCCCACGCCAGAGCGGCAGCCCCTCCAGCGCGTACAACGGGTCATTCCACGCCCGCAGATGCGTGCCGTAAATGAGCGGCTGCTCGGTCTGTGTGCCATCGGCATACTGAACGCTCAGGCGTCCCACTTCCTTGCCCATCTCGACGGCTTGCGCGAGAGTGTGTAGGATGTAGAGGGCGCGCACAGGGCGGTTCAGCGCGATTTCAGCGGCGCGCAGCGCAGCGAGCGCGACGCCGCGTGCGCCCCCCAGTTCGAACCGATGTCCGTCCAAATGGGCTATGCCCGTCGGCAGTTGCGCAAACAGCGGGCTGAGTGCCGTGAGGTCGAAGTTGTAGGCGCGGGTGAGGTCAACCACGAAGCCCTCTTGCGCCTGCAGGGGCACGGGCGTCAGCCGATACCGCGTGATGAACAGCCGTTCAAAGTCGTAGGGCAGCTGCTCTGGTGGGGGCAGGTCAGTGTCCCACGCATACGCGCCCGCGATGAGGTACGCCACAAACTGGCGCAGCTCGATTCCTTGCAGCGTGCGCTCATTCAGGCTATAGCCTGCCCAAGTGCTTTGCAGCAACCCCGTGAGCCGACGCTGGCGCGCCGCTTTGGCGAAGGTCGCGATGTTGCGCGGGTTGTACCAAGTGGTGGCGAGAATCTCGCGGAACCCCGCTCCCTGCAGCGTCGGAACGCTGATGTAGCCGTCTGGCTCGGCGGGCGTGTAGTGCCAGTCGCAAATCACCAGGTCGGCGAGTTTGCTCAGTCGCTCGCGGGCGAACTGTGCCTCTTGGGGGCTTTGAGCGTGTGCGCCGCCGTCGTGCGCCTCGCTCCGCGCAAGCAACATGTCGCCCCACATCAGCATTTTCTCCACGCCGCGCCGTTTCAACTCGCTGTGGAGCCACTCGGCATGCTCTACCAATAGCGTGGCGACGGTCGCGCCCTGACTCTCAGGGCGATAGGGGAACCGCCCGCGCAGCGTCACCTCGTCCAAGCCCACATGGAATGCACGCGGCTGGAACAGCTCGCACACTTCGTCGTAGAGGCGTTGCAGGAACGGGCGCGTGGCAGCGCTGCGCGGCGCAATCGCCCACGGCGTGTCGGGGTCTTCTGCCAAATGCGTGTTCGCGCTGTTCCGAAACGCCCACGCCATATGCCCCAGCGACGGGATGAGCGGAATCGGCTCGATCTGATTGCACCGTGCGGTCTGCACAGCCGCCCGCAAAATCGCCTTCGGCGCAGAGATGTCGACCCATGCGTCGCGAATGGCGTCCCACTGCCCGTAGCCGCACTCAATCACCAGATGATTGAACTTCGCGTGCGCGATGACATTCTCGATGAGTCGGGGCAGGAAATCGGCTTGCGTGCTGCCGAACAGGTGGACACCGCGCCACTTCAGGTGTGGGTAGTCAATGATGCGCACTGGGTTCGCCTGCAACGCGCCGACGGTGGGCTGAAGCAGCTGGATGAGGGTCTGCACGCCGCAGAACGCGCCTTCGGGCAATCGCCCGATGAGGCGCACGGCGTCGGTGCGTACTTGCAGGTAGTACGCGCCCTGCTGGTCAGGCACAGGATGGCGGCGTTGCAGGGCAGGACTGCCCCCGATGAAAATCGCGCCCGCTTCGGGCTGCCCGACGCGGATGGCGACACGAATGCCGTAGCGTTGCAACTCGCGGGCGAGCGCGTCCGCCGCGAGACGATAGCCTTCGTCTTCAATCAAGATGTGCGCAGTGCGGTCAGCGAGCAGGCGAAAGGGCGTGCCTTGCTCACGCCAAAGGATTTTAGGCGGCGGAACCAGCTCTGGCTCGCGCGGCGTCGGCAGCCAGCGGTCGGGCACAGGGCGGACAGGCGCGTCCAGCGCGCGCAGCGCGTCCTGCGCCATCACTGCCCACATACCGCCCAACCAGAACAGCCCTACCATCAGCGTCCACCGCGTAAACCGAAGCACGGCTCCACGCTCCTGCGATGCAAATTGTACCGCGTGGTTCCGCGCCTGCCTCACCGTAGGAAAACCGACGCCTGAATCGAATCACCCGCGATGAGTTATACCTGCGACAGGAAAATCGTTTGGGGCGTGGAATCAACGCGAGCGTGGAGGCAACCGTTATGAAACGCGCTATCACGATCGATGACCTGTTTCGGATCAAACTGCTGGGCAGTCCCCAAATCTCACCCGATGGCACTCAGATTGTGTTCGTCTACAAGTGGATAGACACGGAGAAAAACAAATACTTTTCGAACCTTTGGCGTGTGCGCCTTGGCGAGGACGCACAGCCGTTTACTTACGGCGAGTGGAGCGATTCGCAGCCGCGCTGGTCGCCTGACGGCAGGCAGATAGCGTTCCTCAGCAACCGTCAAAAGCCCAAGAGCCAGATTTATGTTATTCCTGCAGACGGCGGCGAGGCGCGTCCGATTACGAACTTGGAAGAGGGTAGCATCGGCGAGTTTGCGTGGTCGCCTGACGGAAGCAAGATCGCCTTCACCTACCGCGAGACGGCTCCCGAATGGCGCGAGGCGGCGCGCAAGGAGCGTCAGGAGAAGGGCTTTTCGAACCCGCCGCGCATTATCCGCCGCGCCTTCTGGCGGCTGGACGGCGACGGCGCGTTCGTTGACCAACGCTATCACCTGTATGTGGTGGATGTGAAAACGGGCGAGACCAAGCAACTCACCGCTGACCCTGAGTTCAGCGAGTCCAGCCCTACATGGTCGCCTTGTGGCAACTATCTCGCCTTCATCAGCAACCGCCATCCCGACCCCGACAACCATCCGGGCTACGATGCGCTCTGGATAGTGCCTGCCGAGGGGGGCGAGCTGCGCAAGGTGGACGCGCCCGACGGTCCGAAATATGCCGTGCGCTGGTCGCCCGACGGTAAATACTTAGCCTACATCGGCAACCCGTACCCCGACGACTCGTACCCGCGCAACGACCATGTGTGGCGCGTGTCGGTGGACGGCGGCGACGCAGTCGACCTGATAGAGCATTTAGACAACACCGTTGGCGTGGGCACGCTGACCGATGTGCGCGAGTTCGGTGGCGGCGCACCGTTAGTGTGGAGCGCAGATAGCCAGCACCTGTATTTTTTGGTGAGCGAGCGCGGCGGCGTGTATCCCTACCGCGTGAAGGTAGACGGCACACACCTCGATAAACTGCTGGACGGCGATTTTGAGGTGGCGGACTTGAGCCTGTCGCAAGATGAGCATCGCCTTGCGCTGCTCAAGGGCGACGCAACGCACCCGCACGAGGTGTTCTTGGCAGAGCGCGTAGGCAACACGCTGAACCTGACACAGCTCACCGCATTCAACCAGCCGTTGCTGGACGAGGTGGAAATTGTTCAGCCCGAAGAGTTCGAGGTGGAGGCAGACGACGGCGTGAAAATTCACGGCTGGCTGCTCAAGCCACCCGATTTCGACCCGCATCGCAAGTACCCCACGATTCTGATGATACACGGCGGTCCGCACGCGATGTACGGGCGCGTGTTTTTCCATGAGTTCCAGCTGCACGCGGCGCAGGGCTATGTGGTGGCGTACACGAACCCACGCGGCAGCGTGGGCTACGGCGAGGCGTTCGCTCGCGCGATTCGGGGCGACTGGGGCAACCGCGACTTCAAAGACCTGATGACTGTCGCCGACTACCTCGCCAGCCTGCCGTTCGTGGACACCGAGCGGATGGGCGTGGCAGGCGGCAGCTACGGCGGCTACATGACCAACTGGATTGTTGGGCACACCAACCGCTTCAAAGCCGCGATTACCGATCGGAGCGTGGTGAACCTGGTGAGCATGGGCGGCACATCGGACTTTCCGATGATTCCGAACCGCTACTGGCAGGGCAACTTCTGGGACGAGCCGCAAAAGCTCTGGGAATGCTCGCCGCTGGCGTATGCAGGGCGCATCACGACACCGCTGCTTATTGTGCATAGCGAGGGCGACCTGCGTTGCCCCATCAGTGAGGCGGATCAGCTGTTCGCCGCGCTGGTACGGCAGGGCAAGGAAGTGCTGTATGTACGCTACCCTGTGGAGTCCAGCCACGGTCTCTCGCGTAGCGGACCGCCCGACCTGCGCCGCCATCGCTTGGAACAGTATCTGCAGTGGTGGCGGGAGCGGCTTTAGATCACAACGCTCTGAACTCGAACTCTCGTTCGCCTTTTGGGGGGCGGGTCATCAGGCTCTCTAAGGCGTCGCGGATGGCGCGTTCCCCCTGTAGAATCGAGGCGATGGCGTTCATCAGCGGCATCTCCACGCCCAGTTGCGCCGCCAGCGACCGCGCCGCCAGCGCGGTCGGGTAGCCTTCGGCTACCTGCCCCAGTTCGGCAAGTGCCTGCTCGGCGGTCTTGCCCTCCGCGACGGCTCGCCCGAGCCGATAGTTGCGGCTGAGGCGGCTCGCCGCTGTTGCGAACAGGTCGCCCACACCTGTCAGCCCGATGAAGGTTTCAGGGCGTGCGCCCATCGCGGCGCCGAAGCGCATCATCTCGGCAAGTCCGCGCGTGAGCAGCGTCGCTTTCGTGTTGTCGCCGAAGCCTAAGCCATCACTGATGCCTGCGCCAATCGCATACACATTTTTGAGGGCGCCGCCCAGCTCCACGCCAATCACATCGTCGTTCGTGTAGACGCGCAGGATAGGCGGGGTCATAAACAGTTCTTGCACCTGCTCGGCGCAGGCGAGGCTCCGCGAGGCGGCGACGGTCGCTGTGGGCGCGCCACGCACCAGTTCCACTGCGAGGTTCGGACCTGATAAGACTGCTGTGCGTGCTTCGCTGTTGCCCGTTGCCTCGCACACAACCTGCGTGAGCAGCTTGCCCGTGCTTGGCTCCAGCCCTTTGGCAGCAATCACTAAGGTCGCGTGTTCTGGGGGCTGCAAGCGCAGCGCAGCCCGAAGCGCACCCGAAGGCACTGCCAGCACCCACACGGCACACTGCTGCAGCGGCGCGGTCTCGTGAGTTGGGTGAACCGTTTCGGGCAACCGCGCCTCAGGCAAGTAGCGGCGGTTCACTCGCTCCGCTGCCAGACGCTCGATGCGCGCGGCGTTGCGCCCCCAGAGCCACACCGTGTAGCCCTTGTGCCCCAGCAACCACGCCAGCGCAGTGCCCCACGAGCCTGCGCCAATCACCGCGATTTGCGTTGACATCTTCTGCTACTCTGAATCCAACTGCACACGCTTCAAAGAAGTCTTAGCAATTCTACCTCTAACCCCCAACTGACAGCTTATACCAATCGGTGTTTTAGGCGACACAGTTCGTCAGCGAGACGCTGACGCTACGCACGCGCTCCCCGTGGCGTCGGCGTCCTCGCCGACGACTGTGCTACTCGAAACACCGATTGGTAAGCGCTTCCAACTTGAAATCGTCTCTTTTCTGCAGGGCAGGTTAGGAACCTGCCCCTACCCCGAATACCCTGTAGGGGCGCGTCCGCGACGCGCCCAAAGCGAGACGATTTCAACTGTGAGGCACTTACCTTCAGAAAAGGGCTATGCTCGCCGATAATTTGCGCGAATGCAGCGCGGGAGGCGGGCTGAGTGAGCGAGATTCTATCGCAAGCGGAGATTGAGGCGCTTTTGGCTTCGCTTTCGGCGGAAGAGGGCGCGTCGGGCGACTTCGGTGCGCCCGTCGCCACACCTGTAGGTGGCAGCGGCATGCGCCCCGCCAAGAAAACCATCGCCTACGAAGTGTACGACTTCCGCCGACCCGATAAGTTCTCCCGCGACCAACTGCGCACCCTGCAGATGGTGTTCGAAACCTTCGCCCGCCTCTGCTCCACGAACCTTGCCACCTACCTGCGCGTGCCCATCCACATCGAACTCATCTCGCTGGAGCAGATACCGTATGAGGATTACCTACGCTCGCTGAAGCAGTCGGCGTTTATTGTGTTCAGTGCGCCGCCGCTGTCGGGCGAGGCAGTGCTGGAGATGGAGTATGCGCTGGTGTTCACGATGCTCGATCGGCTGCTGGGCGGTGTCGGCAAGCCGATTGAGCGCGCAGCGTTTACCGAAATCGAGAAGCCACTTGTGATTGCCTTAGGCGAGCGGATGCTAATGGCGTTCCGCAGCGCGTGGGAGAGCATTTTGCAAGTAGACCCCAAAATCGAGGCGTTGGAGACCAGTGCGCAGTTTGTGCAAATCGCGCCGCCCAGCGACATAGTGATTACAGTGCTGATGGAGGCGCGGATTGGCGACCGCCGCGACGCAATGAGCATGTGCGTGCCACATATGGTCATCAAGCCCATCACGCCGCGCCTCAGCTCGCAGAACTGGGTCTCCAGCGCGGGCAAGCGCACCACGCCGCTGCTGCGCCGCGCTCTAACCCAGCACCTGTACCGCACAACGGTCACCTGTCGCGCCCTGCTGGGCAGAACGCGCATGCGGCTGAATGACCTGCTCCAACTCAAGGCGGGCGACACCATCCTGCTCAGCACGCCCGTCAACGGCAAGATCGACCTGCTGGTGGAGAACCGCGTCAAGTTTCGCGGTAAGCCCGCCATCCGCAACCGACGACTGGTGGTCTCGATTACCGATGTGGTCTCGGAGGAATGAACAGTGAGCGAGGTCTCGGCGGAACTCTTGACCCAGTTTGTGGTGAAGCAGGCGCAGGTGTGGCAAGGCGTTGCGCTGCACCTGTCGGAGCAGAACAACACGCTGGTGGAAATCCCCACGCCTGCCAGCACCGCGGTTCCGATAGGCGACCTCACAGGGCTGACCGTCGACCCTGTATTGCACCTGCACGCGCGGTTTGCAGAGCAGAGCGACGCCCCGTGCCTGTTCATCGTGGGCGAGCAGCCGAGCGAACGCGCTGCCACCCAGAAAGCGCTGCTGGAAGCCCTGATGGGGAGCGCGCCCGCCGAAATAGACGACGCCGCGCTCCACGCCACTCAGGAGTTTGGGACACACCTGATGCAGGGGCTGGCAATCGCGTTCGGCAATCTGAGCGGCAAGATCTTTACGCCACAGCAGGTCGAGGCGAAGTACGAGCCTGTGGCTTTTCCCCCGAACTTCCTCACAGTAGACGAGGTCATCGCCACGCGCTTCACTGTGCAGATTCCGAACCGAGAGCCGTTCACCCTCACATGGCTGCTTACAGAGGAGTTGGGGCGGGCACTGTTGGGAATGCAACCTGCTGAGACCGACCCGCTGGCGTCGCTGATGACAACAGCAGAGCCGACGCAAGCCCCCGCCACGCCAGCTCCGATGGGTTACAACCCCTTCGCCGAAGTCGAGGAACAACCTGAGCGCAATATCGATCTGCTGCTGGACATCCCGCTGGAGGTCTCTGTGGAGCTGGGGCGCGTGACAATGCTGGTGCGTGAACTGCTGGAGGTGGGCACAGGCTCGATTGTGGAGTTGCAAAAAGCGGCAGGCGAGCCTGTCGAGGTGCTGGTGAACGGGCGACTGATAGCGCGCGGCGAGGTGGTCGTGGTGGAAGACAACTTCGCTGTGCGCATCACCGAGATTGTGTCGCCCGTAGAGCGCGTACAGCGACTGGGAGCGTGAAGGCTATGGCAAGTTATCGTCGCATAGCGTCCGAGCTTCTAAGCGTCTCAAAAGTTGGATTGCCTCGAAACTCGTGTGGCGTGTGTGATGCGACGGCGTCTGCACCGTCGCCCACGACGGCAGGAATGCCATCGCACCAAACTGGAATGATTGCACACCGAAGACACCTGCCGACGCGGTTCTGCGCTTGCATGCTGGTTTTATGGCTGGTAATCTTAGGAGCCTTTGCTCAAGGGAACGCCTCTGACTCGTTGGAGCCAGGCGCGTTCGGCACGCGGGTCGGCGCGCCTATCCAGCGTGTCGCCACGCCCGACGGCGGCGCGCTGGGCTGGGCGCAGCTGGGGATTGCACTGCTGCTTGTGGCAGCGGGTTTGCGCTGGGGACTACCGCGCCTGCTACGCTGGGCAGGCAGAACAGGCGACGGCTCCCCCGTAGACGGGCAAATCCGAATCATCGAGACGCGCAGCGCGGTTGGGGGCAGCTTGATGTTGGTCAAAGCGCGGGATAAGCTGCTCCTGATTGGCGCAAGCGCACAGGGAATGCAGCTGCTGGCAGACCTGACCGATACACTGCCTCAGTCAGAACCGACGCCAATAGCACAGAGCGCGTTCGAGCAGGTGCTGCGTCGCGCCCAACCTGCCACGCCGCCGCTGGATTGGCACGCCGAAGCCGCCGCGCAGATGCAAACACGCCTCCAACAGACCCGCACACGCCTGCAGAACCTGCTGGGAGGTGAACGATGAACGCGCCTGTTTGCCCCCAATCTCTGTCTTGCTTGCCCGTGCGACACGCGAAACCAGTAGCACCAACCACTGTTTCAAGTACCGTGTTGCCCTCACCCCCAGCCCCTCTCCCGCGTCGCGGGAGAGGGGAGTCAAGTTCCCCCTCGCCCACGCGGTGGGAGAGGAGGCAAGGAGGTGAGGGCAGTACAGCGCCTGAAACGGCGATTGATATAAGCAACAGATACCGACTTTATCTGCTCACAATCCTATTGCTACTCCCGTGCCTTGCCCTTGCTCAGGAGACCGTTCCGCTGCCCCGCGTGAGCGTAGAGGTAGGCACGGCGCGCAATCCGCAGGAAGTCTCCACCTCGCTCCAGATACTGGCGATTCTGACCTTGCTGTCGGTGGCGCCGTCAATTCTGCTGATGATGACCGCCTTCACGCGGATTGTGATTGTGCTGTCCTTTCTGAAAAGCGCACTGGGCATGCCGAACATCCCGCCCACGCCCGTCATCGTCGGGCTGAGCTTGTTCCTGACCTTCTATGTGATGGCGCCAACCCTGAACGAGATTAACCGCACTGCGCTGCAACCGTACATGCGACAGGAGATTACCTTCATGCAGGCGGCGGCGCGTGCCGAGAAGCCGATTCGCGCCTTCATGCTACGCCAGACCTATACGGAAGACCTGAACCTCTTCATTCGGCTCAGCAAGCAGCCGCCGCCGCGCACCGCCGACGACCTGCCCCTCACCACACTCATTCCCGCCTTCATGCTCAGCGAACTCAAAACGGCATTCATCATCGGATTTTACATATACATTCCGTTTCTGATTATCGACCTCGTGGTGGCGAGCATTCTGCTTTCGATGGGTATGATGATGTTGCCCCCCGTGGTGGTTTCGATGCCCGCGAAGTTGCTGGTGTTCACTTTGGCGAACGGTTGGGGCGTGCTGGCGCAGGCGTTGGTGCAGGGGTTCCGATAGTGACGGGCAGCACGATGCAGCTTGCCCGCTGCGAATCGCAGTAGACCGTGTTCATCGCGACGCGCGTGCGACGGCTGGCACGGAACGGCGCGCCCGTGTTCGGATTTGGGTCATACGCAGGGTAGCTACTGGAGGTGACATGCACGCGGATGCGATGCCCTGCGTTGAACACAATCGCCGTCGTCCACAAGTCCACTTCCACGCGGTACACCTTGCCAGGCTGCATTAGCTGTTCACGACTGAGCGAGTCGCGGTAGCGCATGCGCAGCACGCCCTCCACGATGTTGTATGACCGCCCGTCAGGATACACATCGCACAGGCGCACCAAGAAGTCTGTGTCAGGCGCGTCGCTGGAGACATACAGCACCGCCTTGACACGCCCAATCACTTCCAACGGTCTCTGCAGCAGCGCGCTGGTGAACACCAGCACATCGGGGCGCGACTCAATAGCACGCTGGTCTCTGGGACCCGCAGGCAGAGTGAGTTCACGCCCGCCGAGCGTAGGCACGGGATTTTCGGGGTCATAACGATAGCTGAGGGGCGCGCCTTGTATGGGCTTAGTGAACTGCAAGGTGCAATCGCCGTGCAAGTAGAGCGGTGTCGGGCGCGTCGGAACGGGAGGCCACTGGCGAGCAGTGCGCCACTCGTTGCCTGGAGCGTTCGGCTCGCCTACTGCGCCCATCACATAATACACGACTGCAGGCTCCCGCTCCACGCCGTTGGCAACGCCCTTGAGATGGTACTCGAACCAGCGCCACGGGTCGTGGAAAGTGCAGGGCGGTTGGTCAGCGTTCGGGAACTCCAGCTCGCCTACCTTTTTCTGAAGCACGCCGTGCGCCCACGGTCCCATCAGCAGTTTCTGTCTGCCGCGGGCGTTGCGCCCGCCGCGAAGTTGATAGCCCGTGAAGGCGTCCAGAGTGCCCTGCGCGAAGATGTCGTAGTACCCGCCGATATGCACCGCAGGCGCGTTCACACGAGCGTACCGACGGTTCACATCGCGCGTTTGCCAGAAGCGGTCATAAGCGGGATGGCGTGTCCAGTGTTGCAGGGCATCAGGTGCGTGTTGAGTGAGGCGGAGCCACTCTTCCACCAGCGACTTTTTAAACACGCCACCGGGAAACAACGCCTGATGCAAGTTCGGCTCGGCGACGGTGATATGCTGGCATGTGAGTTTGTCAGTGCCCGCACCCGCCAACATGAGTTGGTTGATTCCCAGCGCGGAGCCGCCCCAAGTGCCGATTTTGCCGTTGCACCATGGCTGCTGGGCAATCCAGTGGAGCGTGTCGACGCCGTCGGCACGGTTTTCCCACCAGCCGTCGCCCTCGAACGGCAGGTTCGCCCCTTCGGAGGCGAATCGCCCGCGCGTGTCTTGAATCACCATCGCATACCCGCGTCGCGCGCCGTCCTCGCCGATTGCTTTTAGGGCATTTTTGTCATACGGCGTGCGAATCAAAATCACAGGAAACGGCGGTTGTCCAGCGGGCAAATACACATCGGTCGCCAGGCGCGTGCCGTCGCGCATCGGCAGCATCTGCGACTGGAGGGCAACGCGCTCCGCAGGCTGAAAGGCAACTCCAATCCCCATGAGCAAAGCGCAACTCACAACCCAGCGCCGAAACATAGCGACTGTTTGAGCGTATACGAAACAAATCCTGCTCTATGGCAGGAGAATTCTGATTGGACATTTTCCAAGCAGGAACCCACGCTGAGGGCGTTGAATCGCTTCAACGCTATGCAACCGCAAGAGAGTTTCGCATGGGTCGTGCCGTTCGGTCGCGCGGCGCGGGGCGCGACGGACTTTCGGTTCTTGATCGATCACGCGCCTGCGGGTGCGCGCGGCTGGGTACGAGTGGGCACGGATGGGCACTACTATCTCGGCAGGCGACGCATCCGCTTCTGGGGCGTCAATATCAGCGCGGGCGCGTGCTTCCCCGCCCAAGCGGATGCCATCAAGATGGCAGACCAGGTTGCTCAAGCAGGGTTCAACATCGTGCGGTTCCACCACTTGGACGCCTACTGGGCGAACCCGACGCTGATCGACTACAGTTCGGGCAGCTCGCGCCCCTTCAATCCGCAGTCGCTGGCGCAATTCGACTACCTGTACGCCCAGCTGCGGCAACGGGGGGTCTACGCGAATCTGAACTTGCTGGTGAATCGTCAGTTTCGCGCAGCGGACGGGCTACCGAGCGAAATTGAGCAGGTGCAGGATGTGAAGGCACAGCACGCCATCGGCTTTTTCTTTCGCCCGCTGATTGAGCTGCAGAAAGAGTACGCGCGTCAACTGCTGACCCATCGCAACCCGCACACAGGGCAGACCTATGCACAAGACCCCGCCGTCGCGATGGTCGAAATCAACAACGAGAACGGGCTCATTCAAGGCTGGATGGCGGGGTTTATAGACGACGCGCCCGCCGTGTTCCGAAGCGATCTGCAGCGTCAGTGGAATGAGTGGCTGCTGCGCAAGTACGGTTCCACAGAGGCGTTGCGTACCGCGTGGGGCGAACGCAGCGAGCCACTGGGCGAGCAGATGCTGCGCAATCCGCGCTTCACGCGAGGACTCGAATCGTGGGTTCTGGAGCAGCACGGCGACGCACGCGCCACAGGCAGCACGCTGCCTAACGGTCCCAACGGCTCGCACATCGCCCGAATCGAGATTACGCGCACCAGCCCCACCCTGTGGCATGTGCAGTTCAACCAGACAGGATTGCGCTTCGAGGCGGGGCAGCTTTATACGCTGCGCTTCTTCGCCCGTGCCAGCCAGCGGCGCACGCTGGGTGTGAACATCGGACAGGCATATGAGCCGTGGCAGCAGCTCGGCTTCGAGCGCGAGTTCGTCGTCGACTCGGAGTGGCGGCAGTACCAGTTCAGTTTTATCCTGCCGCGCAGCGACAACAACGCGCGAGTCAATTTCGATCGGCTGTGTGAGCAGACGGGCGAGGTCTTTTTCGCCGACATGTTCTTGGCAACAGGAGGCGAGTTGCGCTACCTGCCTGAAGGCGACCTGCTGGGCGAGCGGCGCGTGCCGATTATCCTGCACCGCCAGCGCATTCACGCGCCTCCTAATGCCCTGCGCGACTGGTTCGAGTTCCTCTGGGAGACCGAGCGCAACTACTGGCGCGAGATGGCGGACTATCTCAAGCGTGAACTGAACTACAAGGGCATCGTGATTGGCACCATCATCGGCTGCAGTACGCCACACTTGATGGCGCAGCTGGACTCCGTCGACGGGCACGCCTACTGGATGCATCCTGAGTTTCCTGCAACGCCGTGGGATCCGAACAACTGGTTCGTGCGCAACGAGCCGATGGTCAACAGCGACGAGGCGACGCTCCACCGTTTGGCGGTGCAGCGCGTGCTGGGCAAGCCGTTCACTGTGACGGAGTACGACCATCCCGCGCCGAACCAGTACGCAGCCGAGGGCGCACTGATGTTCGCAGCGCACGCTGCCCTTCAAGACTGGGACGGGCTGTTCCTGTTTGACTACGGTGCGTCTACAGGCGAAGGGCGTATTAATGGCTATTTTGAGCAGCGCACGCATCCTGCGAAGTGGGGCTTGGCGCGGGCATGTGCAGCGCTGTTTGTGCGTGGCGATCTGCGCCCTGCCCAGCGTCTGGTGTGCGCTGCGCTCACGCGTGAAGGTGAATGGGAAGCGCTGCGTCAGGTCTGGGCGTGGGGCTTGCCCGACGGCAGGTTCGCGCAGCTGGACGGTAGGGCGATCACGCTGCATCGCCTCGCGCTCGCATTAGACCCCAGTCAAATCCCCAACGGCGCACTGCACCCGCGCGAGGTATCCATCTCCAGCACGCAGCGCGTCGCCGACACGGGCGAACTGCTCTGGAACCGCGCTCAAGCAGGACGCGGGTTCGTGCTTATCCGCTCGCGCCTATCCAAAGCGGCAGTTGGCTTCATCACGGGACGCACGCTCGATCTGGGCGATAAGTTCAGTGTGGAGGTGCGCAGCGCGCCTCTGGGCGGTTTCGCTGTGGTGGCTATCACGGT
>JANXCK010000064.1 GCA_025060055.1 Fimbriimonadales bacterium
AGCGACCCGCAGGCGCTGCAGCGACTGGGCAAGCAGCATGCGGAGCTGAGTGAGCTGGCGGAACTCTACGCCCAGTACCAGCAGGCGGAGCGACGCCTGCAGGAGGCGGAGGAGCTGCTGAACACCAGCGACGATCCTGACTTGAAGGTGCTGGCGCAGGAAGAGATCGAAGAGGCGTCCAAGCGGCGCGAGCAACTGGAGCGCGCGCTAGTCGCCCGTCTGCTGCCGCGTGACCCAAATGACGAGCGCAGCGTGATTATCGAGATTCGCCCCGGCACAGGCGGTGAAGAAGCCGCACTGTTCGCAGGCGACCTCGCCCGCATGTATATGCGCTTTGCCGAACGCAAAGGCTGGAAATACGAGGTGATGGACGCCGAGCCGAGCGACTTAGGCGGCTACAAGTATATCGTGTTCAGCGTGCAAGGCGACGGCGCGTACAGCCAGCTCAAGCACGAATCGGGCGTGCATCGCGTGCAGCGCGTGCCCGTCACCGAGAGCGGGGGGCGAATCCACACCTCCACCGCCACCGTCGCCGTGCTGCCCGAAGCTGAAGAAGTCGATGTGCAAATCAACCCGCAAGATTTGGTGATTGAGACTTTTCGCTCCTCTGGTCCTGGTGGGCAACACATGCAGAAAAACGAGACCGCCGTGCGCATCACTCACAAGCCGACGGGAATTGTCGTGGTGTGTCAAGATGAGCGCTCGCAGCTCCAGAACCGTGAGCGGGCAATGCGCATTTTGCGCACGCGCCTGTACGAGCTGGAGCAGCAGCGTCTGCGTGCGGCGCGCGACCAGCAACGCCGCGCACAAATCGGCACGGGCGAGCGCAGCGAGAAAATCCGCACCTACAACTTCCCCGACCAGCGCGTGACCGACCACCGCATCGGGCTGACCCTGCACAATATTCAAGACATCCTCGACGGCGACCTCCAGCCGTTCATAGACGCCCTGCAATCGGAGGAGCAGGCGCGTAAGTTGGAGGCGCTGGAGATTGGCTGAACAAACGATAGGGGTATACTTCTGTATGGTGAAAACTATGATACAGATACAAGTACCCGAATCGTTGAGGGCGACCTTAGAGGCTGCTGGGTACTACGACGAGACACTTCGGAACGAAAGCCAACGCGCCCTTGCTGCGCTGCTGTATGCGCGCGGCGTGCTTTCGTTAGGACAAGCCGCGAAACTGGCACGCTTGCCCCTACGCGATTTTATCCACTACCTGGGAAGCTTACAGATTCCTGCTATTCAGTACCCTCCTTCAGAGTTAGCACATGATCTGGAGTCTATCGAATGGCAGATGAGCAGAAAGTAAGCGCGTCAGCAGATGCCTCGTTCCTAATCGCGCTGGAATGGCTTGGATTATAGAAGACGCTGCATACGGTTTACTCAGTCGTCTTTGTCGCCGACGCTGTGTGGCAGGAGTTCACTGAGGGTGCGAGCGAAGACGCTGTGCATCTCGCAGGCTCGTCGGATGTTATTGTTCGGGCAAGCGTCAAGAACCTGCAAATGGTGAACGCGCTTGCGACTTTTATGGATATTGGCGAGGCGGAGACTTTAGCGATTGCCGTAGAAAACCAAGCTGCGTTGGTGTTGATGGACGACCTGAGGGGGCGGAAAGCTGCACAGCGACTGGGATTGCGCACACGAGGCGTGTTGGGACATTTATTGCTACTGAAGCAGCAACGGATTATCGAGTCTGTAGCTGACAAAATTGAGACTCTGCGTCAGCATGGCTTTTACCTCGCCGACGCGCTCGTGGAAGAAGTCTTGCGTGCTGCAGGCGAGCGCTAACCTCGCAGTTGTTGAATTGCTTCCACACTCTGCGGGTTCTCCAGCGCACTCAGGTCGCCCGTCGGCTCGCCCAAGTAGGCGGCGCGGATGACGCGGCGCATAATCTTGGCGTTGCGCGTCTTGGGCAGGTCGGGCACGGCGTACACTGCTTTGGGCTTGAGGGGCTTGCCCATCCGCTCCGCCACAAGGTTTAGCAGCTCCTGCGCCAGTGCGTCACTCCACTCGCTGCCAGGCTTCAGCACCACGAAGGCGACCGCTTCCTGCCCCTTGATTTCGTCGGGCACGCCGATGACGCCCGCCTCGCTCACGGCGGGATGCTCCACCAGCACGCTCTCGATTTCGGCAGGTCCGACGCGCTTGCCCGCGATTTTGAGCGTGTCGTCCGCCCGCCCCAGAATGTACCAAAAGCCGTCGCTGTCAATCAGGCTCAGGTCGCCGTGATACCAGATGCGCTCAAAACGG
>JANXCK010000117.1 GCA_025060055.1 Fimbriimonadales bacterium
GGTCAAAATCTCCAGCACGGGGCGTTCTGGGCGCGCCTCCCCTGCCCCGCCGACGCCTACGGGTTCGCGAGCGCGCTGGCTCAGGTTGCGAAAGGCGTGCTTCACGGCTCGGTCTTCCAGCGAGTGGTACGCCAGCACGCATATCACGCCGCCCACCTTCAGGCAGCCTGCCATCGCCTCGAACGCGGGCTGCAGGTCGTCCAGCTCGCGGTTCACGGCAATCCGAATCGCCTGAAAGGTGCGCGTGGCAGGGTGGATGCGCTTCTCCTGAAACTTTTTCGGGATGGCTTCCAGCACCGCCGCCGCCAGATCGCCCGTGGTGTTCATTCTGCCCTGATCGCGGCGGCGGATGATTGCCCGTGCAATCGGCTTCGCCCAGTGTTCGCCCCCGTACTCGCGCAAAATCCGAATCAGGTCATTCAGTTTGATGCGCTGCAACAGGTGGTAGGCGGTGGTGGGCTGTTCCCTGTCGAGGCGCATATCGAGCGGTGCGTCGTAGCGGAACGCCAGCCCGCGCTCCGGGTCGTCCAGCTGCACGCTGGAGACGCCCATATCCACTAAAATTGCGTCCACTTGCGCTATTTGCAATTCGTGCAACACTTCAGGTAAATTTCTGTAGTCCGCGTGGACGAAGTGAATCATGCACGGCGCGTCGGCGAGGTTCTGCTGGGCGAGTTCGAGCATCGAGGCGTCGCGGTCGAGCGCAATCAGCGTTCCCTCTGCGCCCAGTCGCTCTGCTAACGCTCGCGCGTGCCCGCCTGTCCCGACCGTGGCGTCCACCGCCACGCCCCCGATGGGCGGGTTCAGGTACTCCAGCACCTCGCGCACCATCACTGGCTTGTGCATTTCAGATTCCTATCTCCGAAGCGTACTGCAT
This sequence comes from Fimbriimonadales bacterium, assembly GCA_025060055.1. Taxonomy (GTDB): domain Bacteria; phylum Armatimonadota; class Fimbriimonadia; order Fimbriimonadales; family GBS-DC; genus GBS-DC. The sequence goes on from JANXCK010000117.1 coordinate 878, forward strand.
CAGCTCCGCGCCGTTGCTCAACGCCTCGTCCATCAGTTTATCGAACTCCCGCTTCGCCCAGATTTCCACGCGGTTCGCACAGCCCATAATCACCACTTCCGAGTTCGGCTCGATCTTCGCCCATTCGCGCAGGTCTTGCGGGATGGCGACGCGCCCCTGATTGTCCGTAGTCACTTCAGTTGCCGCGCTGAACAGGAACCGTTGCAACTTCATTTTTCGCGGATCGAAGGTCGACCCTTGCGAGAACTTCTGACCCAGTTCGCTCCAGTAGTCGCTGGGGAACACGAACACGCAGCCGTCGAACCCGCGCGTCATCGTAAACCGCTCGCCCAGGCTCGCCCGCAGGCGCATCGGGATAATCACGCGCCCTTTGTCATCGACGGCTATCGTGCTACCGCCTTGAAACAGCGCCATCGGTGTAAATCACCACCCAGTCTCCACTGAGCCTCCACCGGGTCTCCACTGGCTAATATTTTAGCACATTAGAACGGCTTTGTCAAGGGTTTTGCTCCCACTTTGCCCAAGAATTGGGGCAATTCGGGGCGAAATTGCCCATATGTGGGGGTTGACGGAGCAGGAGTCGAAGGATGCACCCACTGTCGGTATGGGGGTTGGCTGAGGGCGCACCTGAAACAGCACCTGCAGTTGGTGAGTGCCTCCGACATAAAATCGTCTCTGTTTGTAGAGCAGCCACGTGGGGCTGCCTCTACGAGTTTGTGTGGGGGCGCGTCCCCGTACGCGCCCAAAACGAGACGATTTCATCTGTGAGGCACTTATTAGCCTGCGCAGGCGGGCTTTGTCCGCATAGGAACAGCTTTAGACGTCTACTTCTTGAACAGTCTCTTAGCGGGATGCACGGGATGCAGCGAAGGGGCGAGGTGACCGCGCCCATACGGGTGCGGTTCCCGCGCCCTGCCAGCGCATTCAGAGACGACTCAATCTTGGAAGCACTTACCAGCACGGGCGCAAACACCACGAACCCCAGCAACGCGCGTCATACGGCGGCAACGCCATCGCCAGCGACACGCCCGGCACTGCCGCATACAATCCGCCTAAGACCCCCCAGCGCAGCGCAACTGCGCCCGCAGGAACGCTGGGCGCTTTCATATCGCGATTATACCACAGCAACGGATTCGGAGCGACGAACCCCCGCTTTGTACCCCTAACCAGTGCCTGAGGCAGGATTCCGTTGCCTTCGCGCTTACTTAAGTAGTATGCAACGCGCAGCGGTTCTGGGGTGGCTTCTGGCGGGTATGCTGGGCGCGTGGTACTTTTGGCATGCCTACCCGCGTGTGTTTCCCGAAGCAAGCATTGATTTGCGCATCACGCCACGCGAGGCGCAGCAGCGGGCAATCGAGAGCCTGCTTCAGCTGCAACCAAACTTAGATCTCACGGGGTGGCGCGGTGCAACCGCCTTCAACTGGGACGACAATGCCAAACGCTACTTGGAGAAGACGCTGGGGTTGGAACGCGCCAACGAGCTGATGCGTCGCGGAGTGAGCGTTTGGTTCTTTGGGTGTCGTTGGGTGCGCGAGGGCGAGCGCACCGAATATTGGGCTCGAGTCGCGCCGTCGGGCGCGGTGGTCGCAGCGGGCTACAGCCTGCCTGAGGAGGCGAAAGGCGCGTCGCTGCGCGCGAATGAGGCGCGGGCGATTGCCGAAAAGTTCTTGCAACACACGCTCAAGGTAGACCTGCGCGAATGGCGGTTCCTGAGCGCTTACGAGCAGCAGCGTCCGAACCGACGCGACTACACATTCATCTATGAGCACCGCACGCGCAAGTACCCCGCCCACTCGCCCACGCCTGCGACGCTGCGCCTGAGCGTGAATGTGGCGGGCGACCGCGTGCGTAGCTACGCGCTGAACTGGCTGCACACACCTGAACGATGGGCTTTCGAGCAGCGTCAGCGCGAGAGTCAGCGCAACGCCCTAAGCTTCGGGTTCGGAATCGCGTACGCGGTGCTGACTCTTGCGACGCTGGGCGTGGTGGTCTGGGCAGTGATACGGCGTCAGCCGATGGCTTGGCGGTTCGCCCTGCGGATTGCCCTCGTGCTAACAGGCGTGGGTCTGCTGGCAGAGTTGAACTTCGCGCCGCTGTGGTGGCTGGACTATGACCCAGCGCGTCCTGAGCCGACTTTCTTGGGCGATCGGCTCATCGGGCTGGCGACGAACGCGCTGTTGGGCACAGCATTCATTTGGTTCCTGTTTGCATTAGCAGCAGAGTGGCTGGGACGCGAGCGCCCGTTGGGCAACATCCCGCTGGCGAAACTCACAACGACACGCTTTTGGACAACCGATACGGCTGCACGCGCCTTGCTTGTCGGCTTGGGGTTTGCAGGAGTACACTTGGCGTACCTGTGCGTGGTGTACCAGGTTAGCTTTCGGCTGGGCGCGTGGTCGCCACTCAGCGTGCCGTATACGAACGGCGTGGTGACCCCCCTGCCCTTCGTCGAACCGCTGTTGATGGGATTGTTGCCCGCAGTGCAGGAAGAGTTGATGTTTCGCGGTATTGCGCTGTGGTTGCTCTGGTGGCTCCTGAAGCGGTTCTGGCTGGCAGCGTTTCTGAGCAGTTTGGTGTGGGCGTTCCTCCATGTGGGCTATCCGACGGAGCCTGCCTACCTGCGCGGGCTGGAACTGCTCCCAGTGGGCTTGGCTTTCTGTTGGTTGGCAGCGCGCTACGGACTGCTGGCACCGATGGCAGCACACTACACCTACAACGCGCTGTTGACAGCAACGACCTAT
>JANXCK010000130.1 GCA_025060055.1 Fimbriimonadales bacterium
CACCACTAGGTCCACAAGCGAGTTTGTGCCAAGACGGTTGGCGCCATGCACGCTGACGCAAGCGACCTCACCAGCCGCGTAGAGTCCTTCAACGATGCGCCCAGTTTCGTCGGCGAGCATTTCTTCCAGGCGTGCCAAACCTGCCTGCACGGTATGGCGGAACCGCTCCTCCTCGTAGCGCAGCGTAGTCTGGATGTACTCTTGCCGTTGCACGATTTCGGGGTACTGGTCGCCCAACGCTTCTATCACGGCGGGCACAAGGTCGGCGAAAAACGGCTTCTCGAAGCCCAGCACGCGCTGCCCCCTGAGTATCGCCCGTCGGATGATGCGCCTTAGCACATAGCCGCGCCCTTCGTTTTGCGGAATCACGCCGTCGGCGATTGTGAAGGTCGCCGTGCGGATGTGGTCAGCAATCAGGCGAATGGCGGTATCGGTTGGCTCGCCCTGTTTGTAGCGCACACCCGCGAGGGCTTCGATGCGTCTCACAATCGGCGCGAACACATCGGTTTCGAAGGGGCTGTCAAAGCCCATCAGCACGGCAGCGGTGCGCTCCAGCCCCATGCCCGTGTCGATGTTCTTTTTGGGCAGCGGCGTCAGTTTCGGCTTGCCGTTCTCCTCACTGCGCTCATACTGCATGAACACGAGGTTCCAAATCTCCAGCCAGCGTCCGCAGTCGCACGCAGGACCGCAGTCGGCGTTCGTGCAGCCCGTATCGAGGCGTGTGTCGTAAAAAATCTCAGAACAGGGACCGCAGGGACCGTTGGGACCTTCGGTGATGGCGTTGGCGGGCCAGAAGTTGGTCTTTTCGCCCAGACGCCAGATGCGATTTTCAGGAATACCCACCTCGCGGTTCCACACATTAAATGCCTCGTCGTCGTCTTGGAACACGGTGAACTGCAGGCGGTTGGTATCGACTTTCAGCCGCTCGGTCAGGAACTCCCACGCGAACAGAATCGCCTCGCGCTTGAAGTAGTCGCCGAAGCTGAAGTTGCCCAGCATCTCAAAAAAGGTGAGGTGCGACAGGTCGCCCACCGATTCGATGTCGGTGGTGCGCAGGCATTTTTGCACGGTGGTCACGCGTGGGGCAGGCGGTTGCGCCACGCCTAAAAAGTAGGGCTTGAACTGCACCATGCCTGCGCTGGTGAACAGCAGCGAGGGGTCTTTGGGCACGAGGCTATCAGAGGGCAACAGCAGGTGCCCTTTTTCCTGAAAGTAGCCGAGAAACGCCTGTCTGAGCGCACGCGCGTTCCAGTGCATCGGTTCCTACTCCGCTTCGCTATTCGGTTGTCCATCCGTGTGCAAAACCATCTCTTGCAACGCCTGTTCGAACGCTTCCAGTGAAGGCAACTCGTAAGCAAGGCGAAGGAGCCTTCTGAGAGACTGGTTATCGAGAGTCTGTCTGAGGCGCGCCTGCAACGCTTCAGGCACGTTCCCAAAGCGCAGCGCCAGCAAGTCCAAAATCGCCTGCTGCCATCCCTGCCCTAACCCCTGCTCCAGCCCTTGCATAATCGCCAGTTTTTCGAGGCTCGTCAGGGGAAACTCACGCTCCGACTCGACCTCGTGAATCACGCGCTGCACCAACTGCTCATACTCCTGCGGTAGCACCATAAAGTAGTCCACCACCTTGTAGAGTGCGATAATGTCGTCATGAGTATACCCGCGTGCTTTCATCGCTCGTACCAACGCGACTTTCTGCTGCATTGTTAGTTCGGGGTTGCCGCGTGTCTTGAGAGAAGGTGATCCACATAGCGTCGCCCCGTTTGGGATTCGGGCACGATGCGGAGCAGTTCGGCATCGCGCTCCTGCGGCGGGACGCGCCAGTCCACCATCGTCCACACCGCAGGAAACAGCAGGCGCACAAGGTCAGGCAAAAAGACCTTGAAAATCAGTTTCCAGCCCGCGTCATATGGGGTTGCCTCCTCCATGAAGCCCCCTTCAGTCGACTCTACCAGTTGCGACCGCCGCAGCAGCCGCCGCAACCACCGCCCGGCGCTCCGAACTCATCCTCCGTCTGGAACGACGAACCGCAGCCACAAGTGTTGATGGCATTCGGGTTGTCGATTTTGAAGCCGCCGCCGAACATGTCTTCCACATAGTCAATAGTGGAGCCGTCCATGTAGCGGATGCTCAGGCTGTCCACATAGATGCGCACCCCGTGCGAGTCGAACACTAAATCGGTTTCTTCGGGTTCGGCGTCGTCAATTGCCATCTGGTACTGCAGTCCGCTGCAGCCGCCACCTGCGACCCAGACGCGCAGCCCTGCGTTTTGAATGCCCGACTCTTCCAACAGCGTCTTCAACTCTTGCGCCGCGCGCTCCGACAAAGTGATTGCCATAGCGTGTCCTCCTGTTCGGGTGAATTGTACCCGATTCGGTGTCCAAAATACGCGGGCATATGGAACAACCTTTGCAGGGCATCCGTAGTAGGGGGTCAGTATGCGCTGGATACGCGGGATGACCATCGTGGAGATTTTGTCGCTGGTAGTGGTGGGGATTGCGGCGATAGCAGCGTTTGCGCCGCGCGTTTCGTACCGCCTGCCGCGCGACCCAGAGTCGCGCTTGCGAGCCGTGCTGGCAGAAACGCGCCACGCGATTCTGGTGTTCTACCACGACACGGGCGTCTACCCGCTCGATTTGAGCGACCTGTGCGCACAGCAACCGCCCTCAATCGGGCTTGACCGATGGCGACGCCCCCGTGTGATGAACCCAGAGTATTACAACGGACCGTACTTGTACGAGACGCCGCGTTGCCCGATTTCGGGGAAGGAACTGGAGTACTACTGCGATACGCAAACGGGAGAGATGCGAGTCCGCTCGCCCGCGCAAGGGGTCGGCAGCGACGGGCGTCCCTATCGGGAGTGGTAGGCAGTGTAGATTTGGGCGCGTCGCCACAAGCGGCGCACCCAGAACAGTCCAATTCCCAGCCCCAGCAGCGCGCCCACGCCCAGACCCCCTTCACCTGCCATTAGTAAGCCCAGCCAGCCCAGCAAAGCGATGGGCAGCCCCAGCGCCAGAAGATAGACTGCCCACAGCCCCACAAACAGCCCCACTACAATCCCCACCATCGCGCCAGGAATACAGCCGATGATGCCAAACGGCAAGCCAAGCACGAACCCCACCACCAGCCCGATTCCCGCGAACAGCCCTGCAAGTGCCTGTGCCCACGGGGGCAGCCCGCGCGTGGAAATTTGCGCCCGATACAGTCGCTGTTGATAGCCCGCACGCATGTGGGTGTAAGGATCGTTGGGCTGCGGGCGCGGCGTCGCAGCTGCGGCGCTCCGTTTTGGAACGCCGTTGGGCAGCTGGGGCGTGCGCAAGCGGTCATACAGTTGGCGCGTCGCGGGGTTGCTGAGCAGTTCGTAGGCGGTGTTGATGCGCTTCATCCGCTCTTCGTACTCCGCCACGCGCCCCGCAGGCGCACGGTCAGGATGATAGCGGCGTACCAGCGCCAAATACGCCTGCCGAATCGCCTCGGCAGAAGCATTCGGCGCGACCCCCAGCTCGCGGTAAGCGTCCAGCGACGGATCGATGCGCATCAGCCTAATTGTACACTAATGGCGCAGCAGTCGGTGGCGCAGGGCATCCAGCATGGCGGGTTCTAATGTTTCCAGATGCGCGGGCGCGTTCCAGACCAGTCCGTAGCCGAATCCGCTCAGCTCTGCCCATGCGAACCCCGCCAAGAAAGCAGGTAGGTTCAGGCGCAGGCGTTCCCATTCACCGCACAACAAAGCAAGCGCACGGCGCCACTCCGTAGGCGAGACAGGCGCAGCAAGCGCACGGCGCAGAATGTCTTCCGCAACGGGCGTTTTGCCCGCCTGCACCCATCCGACGCCTGCCACGCTGCGCCGCAGCAGGTAGGTCTCGGCGCGTATCTCATAACCAACGCCTCGTGCCTCGCGCGTTGCCTGAAACAACTTCGCACACTTGCCTTCGGTTAGCACAACTTGCCATGCCTGCAAGGCGTAATACTCCGCAGGGGTCTGAATTGGCGTCTCCCACACATAGCCTGCGAGTGCAATCCCGCGCTCATCGACAAGCGTGACCGTGGACAGTGTGGTGGCAGGCGCAGATACGACCGTTTTCGGAGCAGGCTCGAAGTACCACGGCTCGCCAAACAGCGGGCGCGTGCGCTCCATCAGTGTTTCGGTCTGGAATCTGCCGCCGACGACAAGAACCGTGTTCTCTGGGCGATAGGCAGCACGGTAATACGCACGGATTTCGCTCAAACTGACCCGTTGCAGCGCAGTCTCCGATGCGTACAGCTGGAGCCGTTGTGCGCTCAGGCGCCAGCTCCGTGCGCCGTCTGAATACTGACGGTCGTAAACCGCTTGGCGCACAGCACGCTGCAACGCGCTTTCCGTGAACTCAGCGCGGAACAGCGCCTCTTTGAGCAACGCCAGCACATTCAGAATGGCGTCAGGGTGGGCATAAGCGGTGATGAGTGCGCCTGCAGGAGTCCACTGCAGGCGCAAGCTCCCGCCAGAGCGCGCGATTCGAACAGCGAGCGTGCGCTCCGTCTCGTTTTGCGTAGCACCGAACAGCATTCGCGCCGTCAGCTCGCCTACTGAAGCGCCGAACTGACGCGGATGCCCAATCCCGACCTGAATCACCACCGTCTCGGCGTTCTGCGCAGGAACGGCGATTACGCGCAGACCATTCGCGAACCGCTGCTGTGTGGCGTGATCAGGCACGCTGGCAGAATGCACGGGCAATCCATCTGCCCCGCCAACAAGGTGGGGATTGGTGTCTACGCGAGGCGCGGGTGAGCTGTTCGAGCCGCGAAGGGTCTGGTCGGCAAACCGTTCCACTTGCTCCAGCGGCAGGTTGCGCAAGTGCGCGGCGAACGCTTCGGGCGTGAGAGCCATTTGCAGCACCGCGCACAGTCCGTGCCAGCGTGCCCGTTCCACAGGATTACGCATATTTGCCCCGTGGCGTGCGACCACGACGGCGCGTGCCTGCTCCAAGCCAGCACGGAACCTTCCTTCGGCAATGGTGCGCAGGGCACGCTCTACGCGTAGCCGAGTCTCCGCCTGCCAGCCCTCTCTTGGCTGCACGGGCGGCAGCGCGTAAAACGCTATCAGGCTGCCGTGCCAACGCGGTAGATACTCACTCTGCAAGCGTCCAAACGGCAAGTTAGGCTCAGCGTAGAGTAGCCCTTGATGCGGCTCCGCCAAAGCGGTGCGTACAATCTCGGCGCAGCCCCAGCTGCTGAGGTCGCTCGCAGGAGGCGTGGTAAGCCCTATTGCGACACACGACCCCAGCGACACCTCGACCTTTCTAAGGACGGGAGTGGTACCCTGAACAGCAGGAGCAGGTGAGGCTGGTTCCCTCCCGATTACTTCTTCCACGGCTGCCCGCACTGCCTCTGGCTGCACCGCACCCACCACTACCACGATCATCCGCTCAGGGCGGTAATGCATCCGATGGAACTGCTGGACAGCTGCGAGGTCTATTCGCGCCAGCGTCGTGGGGTCGCCCAGAAGTGGCGCGCCGTATGGGTGGTTTGGGAACGCTTGCGCGAATAAGGCGTAGCGTGCAGGGCGGATTGGCTCCGCATGGTGCAGGGCGTACTCATCGTTTAGGATGATTCGTCGCTCTTGCTCTAACGCCTCTGAGGAGAGGGTAGGGCGCAAGAGGCACTGGAGCAGAGTTTGCAGTGGCTTGCGCCACTGCTGGGGCAAGACGCTGGCGCAGTAGCGTGTCCAATCGCGCTCGGTGTAGGCGTCCAGCACGCTGCCCGCGTTCTCGAACACGGCGTCCAGTGTGCCGTTGGGCGAGTGAGGTGCGCTTTTGAAGATGAGGTGCTCCAGCAGGTGGGCGACGCCTGAGGTTTCGGGCGTTTCGTGGGCGACGCCGACGCGTATCCACACCTCAATCGCCGCCAAAGGCGCGTCGGGAACGCGCTCTACAACCAGTTGAACCCCGTTTGGTAGTTGCATGCGGCAGAGGGCAGGTGTCGCTCCTGCCCTCAACACGCCCCCCAGAAGCCCGTAGAGCGCGCGTGTCGCCCTCACGATGGCGGGTTCCACTGCTGGCTGCGCTCGCGTGCCTCTTCCCACGCCTGCTGATACAGGCGCTCGCGCTCCGCCTGACTGGGCGATTTGCCCGTAGCGTAGTACCACGCGGCGGCGCGACCGACAGTAAGCGTGCCCGCGTAGGCAATCATGCCCTTCACCACCATGCCCACACCGCCAGGTACAATTCCCACAAGCTGCCTTGCGACCGCACGCCAGCCGAACGCAGCGCCTAACACGCTCGCCAACTCAGGGAGCCGTTGCTTCCAATCGGGTGCCTTGCCAAACGCCGCTGCCACGCGCAGCACCATCATCAGCTGGTTTTTGGTGAGCAGCACCATGTCGGCGACCGCAGCTGGTGGTGCGAGCAGCCCCAGCAGCGGGAACACCGAAGGCAACGCCGACGCCATCGCCAACCCCGCGTTTAGCGAGGCAACATCCTCCACGATGCGGTTCACCACCAGCTCGCGAGTGCCCGGCAGCACACGCGCCAGCGCAATCAGCGGGAACTCGTGTTTCTGGAAATGATCCACAATCGCTTCAATCGCATCTTGGGGCACTTCAAGCGCGTCGCAGCCCAGCACGAAGTCGAACTCCTCCGTCACAGGCGCACTGAACCGCTTGACATACTCGGCGGCGGTCTGGAGTTGGGCAGGAGTCGCCCCTGCAGTCAACACGCGCCATACCGCCTCCACGCGATCGGGATGCCCAACCAACGCAATGCGGAACGGCGTCAGCAGCTCGCGCTCTACCTGCTTTGGCGACAGCTCTTTCGCGATGTTCCACCAGTGGGTCAGTTGACCCAGTTTCTGTCGTATCATCGTGTCCCCCTGTATGCCATAACTGAATCATACCCAATACCTGCCCATCGGGTATCATTCGTGAGGGAAGTAAAGATGGCGTTCACTGTGCGCGACTTCGAAGATATGCTCCGCATTCTGGAACAGAATCCAGAGTGGCAGGAACGGATGCGGCAGGTGATACTCACGCGCGAACTGCGCGACCTGCCAGCGGTGGTCAATCGGCTGGTGGAAGCCGTAAATGAGTTAGTGGAGGCACAGCGTCGCACGGACGCGCGAGTCGCCGAGTTGGTAGAGGCGCAGCGTCGCACGGACGCGCAGGTTGCCGAATTAGTGGAGGCACAGCGTCGCACGGACGCCCGCGTGGACGAGTTGACTCAGACCGTGCGCGAACTGACCGAAGCACAGCGTCGCACGGACGCACAGGTTGCTGAGTTGGTAGAGGCGCAGCATCGTACCGATGCGCAGGTTGCTGAGTTAGTGGAGGCACAGCGTCGCACAGATGCGCAAGTTGCTGAGTTGGTAGAGGCGCAGCGCCGCACAAATGCGCAGATTGCCGAGTTGATAGAAGCGCAGCGCCGCACGGACGCTCGCGTGGACGAGTTGACTCAGACTGTGCGCGAACTGACCGAAGCACAGCGTCGTACCGATGCGCGGGTGGATGAGCTGACACAAACGGTGCGCGAGTTAGTGCAAGTGTCACGCGACATGCTCTATCGCATTGAACGACTGGAGAACTGGCAGCAGGGCGAGACAGGTCGACGCGCAGGGGAACGATTTGAGCGCGAGATTGTCGCTCGCGCGCCTGCCCTCTTCTACGGCGGAACAGGCGGTGGGATGGGCGAACCCCAAATACGCGACCGAGTCGGTCGGTGGCTTCTTCCCCTCTATCGGCAAGGCGTCGATGTGCCGCCTCAAGAGGATCCGCTCTTAGCGGACATCATTTGGTGGAAGGGCGATCGTGTAATGGTGGTGGAAGTGGGGTTGAAGGTCAGTAAGGATGATGTGGATCGTGCCGCGGCGCGTGCCCAAACGCTGCTGCGGGTGGGGGTTAGTGCGACGCCCGCTGTCATTGGGGAGGAATGGGCAACACCTGACACAGAAGCCCTCGCGCAGCAGCAAGGCGTTGAATGGTATGTGCGCGGCGGCTTGTCGCAGGGCTTCTTGGAGTTTCGCAAACTCAGCGACGAGGCGGAGCAGATGGCGTAAGGAATTACTCCAGTGCTACGCGCTCCAACTCCGTATATACTGAGCCGTCGGGCGTGAGGGTGCTTAGCATCAGGCTGATTGCGTGCAGTTCGTACGCGCCGAAATCGGCGGGCGACAGTCGCTGCACGGCGTCGAACAGCCGTTTGCGCGTGCTGTCGGCGTCGCGGCAGGGTGTTTTGAGCCGTGCCAGCGTGATGTGCGGATGGAACGGCTTGCGTTCGGGCTTTGTGAGCAGGCGCGTCTCCAGCGCGTGCGCCAACTGCGCCAACTGCGCCGCGCCTTGCGCAGCGCCCGCCCACAACACATTCGGACGATTCCAGTTCGGGAACACGCCCAACCCACGCACGCTAATCTCGAACGGCACGACGCCCGCCCGCGCCTGTTTCATCGCCTGCACAATCTCTGGGACGCGCTCTTCAGGCTGCTCGCCCAGAAACAGCAGCGTGATGTGATAGTTTTCGGGGGCGACCCACCGCAG
>JANXCK010000132.1 GCA_025060055.1 Fimbriimonadales bacterium
TGTATGCGGTGCGCTCCAGAAGCACTTCGGTTTTGAACTGGATTTGCCTGAGCTGCGCCGATGCTCCGCCCAGCGACGCAGCCACCATCAGCAACACGATGCTCAGGCGTTTCATGTTAGGTAGGATACCCGACGGGGACACCTTTGCGCCGCACTGAAAACCTCGCACTCTCACGATGAACACGCGATTGGGCGGTGGCAAAATTTAGCATTAGCCCAGAGGGGAGGTGAAAACGATGCTCTCGGCAGTTGCTTTGGCGTTAGCCGTTGCGTGTGTTGTTGGAGCGTACAGCCTGCTGCGCGACGCGCTCGACGAGGTCTGGTAGCTAATGTGCAGATTGTGCCTCGTAGCGCCCATATCCCGAAGATGCCCTGTTGTCACCAGCGGCACGAGTGCCGTCGCTCCTGTCGAAGGACAACAAGAAATTGTCGCCTGTGGCACGGGCAGTCTTGCCCGTGCATCGTCGGCGGGGACGCCAACGCTACGGCTCGGACACGACCGCCCAAGCCACAACTGCGTGGCACGGGCAGTCTTGCCCGTGTAGCGTGGCACGGGCAGTCTTGCCCGTGCATCGTCGGCGGGGACGCCAACGCTACGGCTCGGACACGACCGCCCAAGCCACGACTGCGTGGCACGGGCAGTCTTGCCCGTGCATCGTCGGCGGGGACGCCGACGCTACGGCTCGGACACAACTGCCCAAGCCACGCTTGCCAGCGTGGACGCCGAGGCGACACGGTGAGACTTCCTACACAGTTTTTACGGCGGCGTCGTCGGCTGACCCTGCGGCGGCTTTAGCTCCTTAGCATCTTTAGGCGGTGTGAACCGAAAGCGCGAGGCAGGAATCGGCTTGTCGAAGCTCCGATAGCGCAAAGTCGCGGTTACCGTTGTGCTGAACTGTACTTGTTGGGCACTCTGTCCGCCGCCTTGACTTCCTGTGGGCACTCGCCTCGTCTCGTTGTACTCCACACGGTAGACCAATCGGTCCTGCGTGCCCACGAAGAGGCGCGTGAGGTTCGAGCCGTCGCCTCGACCTTGGCGTATCTCCACAATCTGGGTCTGCTTGCCCCCCATCGGTTGCGTCCCGCGCATCTGGAACTGCGTGTTTTCGGGCATCTTGTCCAAATCTTGGTCTAAGAACTGCAGGAGCAAGCCTGCTTCGCCCAGCAGCAGGGCAGTGGAGCCTTCGAAGCTGGGGGGCGCAGGGCGTTTCTGGTACTGCTTTTGGTTCGGGTTATACGCATACACGGTCTTGCCATCGGAGTAGATTTCCCGCACGCGGATACCCCCCGAATCGACTTTCGCTGCAATTCGGTTCGGGCGTTGCATCGCCAGCGCGGTGCTGACCTGCTGGCGCGATGAGTTCGTGCCCATCTTCACCTCAACGGTCATATCGATTTGCATATCCCACGACTTCGCGTTGCGATACTTCTGCTGCACCTGCTTGAGGAACGCTTTCGCGTCCTGTTGTGCCACACCAAGTGCCGTCGCCGCCAATACGCACACAGCAGTCCATACCGTTCTCATGGTCACTGTCTCCGTCGCTCGAACTATACCCGAAAGAGGTACAATCTGTCTCCGTAGGAGGCGTTTGTGATATGGCGATTGTGGAAGTTGTTGTCCCGCAGTTGGGCGAAGGCTTGCAGGAAGTGCGCGTGATTCGCTTCCTGAAGCAGCCGGGCGACCGCGTCGAGCGCGACGAGCATATTTACGAGATGGAAACAGACAAGGCGAATGTAGAAGTGGAAAGCCCGTATGCAGGTGTGATTGTAGAGTGGTTAGCGAAGGAGGGCGATATTTTGCCGATAGGTGCGCCGATTGCGCGAATGGAAGTGGAAGGCGTTGTGGCAACGGCTGCGCCTGCAGCGCATACTCCTCAGCCTGCGCCTGTGCGTCCCTCGCCTGCGCCTGAGCGCGAGCCTGTGTCGGTTGGCGCACGCTTAGAGGTTGCGATTCCCCCGCGCACGCGTGCTTACGCACGGCAGAAAGGCATCTCCGAAGAGGAGCTGCGGCGCATTCCCGCCGCATCAGGCACAAAACTGATGCCTGAAGACATCGACGCCTACCTCGCCAGCCGCTCGGAACAAATCGCCAGCGCCGAGTATGTCGATTACCCTCTACCACCGCAGCAGCGCACCTTCATCTACCGTATCAAGCGCAGCACGCAGCTCGTTGTGCCCGCAACTCTGCGTCGTCCTGCCCGCTGGGACGCAGTCCAGCGTGTCGTGGCGCAGTTCAAAGCCGACCCGAACGCGCCTGTGCAGCCGTCTGAGTTTCAGGTGTTCGCCTACTGTGCCGCGCAGGCAACCTTGCGCCATCCGAAGTTCCGCTCGCAACTCGTGGGCGAAGAGACACTACGCCAGTACGCGCATGTGAACTTGGGGATTGCGGTGGCGCGCCCTGGCGATGAGCTGGTGACGGCGCTGGTCAAGAACGCCTCCGCCCTCGACTTCGTCAGTTTCGTGCGCACGCTGCAGAGTCAGATTCGCAAAGCGCGTGCAGGCGAAGACCAAGCCGACGCCAGCATCCAGCTGCTGCTTACCTACATGGGCGGCTATCAGATGGTAGACGCGATTCCCGTGCTGGTGTCGCCCGCGGTGGCGATTCTGTTTGCGGGCGAGGCGTTTTCGATGGACGGCGCACCGCATGTGAACCTCGTGCTGACTTTCGATCATCGGCTTATCAACGGGGTAGGCGGCGCGGAGTTTCTGAACGAGGTCGCCCACAACCTCGAAAACGCGGAGAC
>JANXCK010000257.1 GCA_025060055.1 Fimbriimonadales bacterium
GTATTTCAACACCCATCCGCGTGTGGCGTTTGTACAACTGGGCTTTTTAGGCTTCTGGGGTGAGTGGCACACCTACCCACGCACCGAGCTATTTGCCAGTGAGGCAACGCGGCGCATCGTGGTCGATGAGATGCGCGCCGCCTTCCCCGACAAAATCCTGCAGGCACGCACAGCAAGCGGCTATCTGGGGCAACACCCGTGGCTGGGCTACCACGACGACATGTTCCCTGAAGACACCGACGGACCTGAGGACTGGTACTTCCTGCCGAACCTGCGTCGCGCAGGGCGCGACCAGAACTGGAAGGTCGCCTGCATCGGCGGCGAGCTGGTGCCTAAGCAGGCGCTGCATTACCTCACTACCGAGTGGAACCGCACGCGCACAATGCTGGAAGCAGGACACTTCACCTACTTAGGTCCCTACTGCCCTGCGCTGAAAGACCACACCCGCAATAGCACCTACATGAACAACGCCCGCTGGATGATGCGCCGCATGGGCTACGAGTATCGGCTGGATCGCTTGGAATGGATGCCTGAGGTGCGTCGCGGACGACGGCTGGAGGTTATGCTTTCAGGCGAAAATCAGGGCGTCGCGCCGTTTTATTACCCGTGGCAGGTGAAGATGGCGCTGCTGAACGGCTCAAATCAGCCCGTGTTGCAGTGGGATGTGAAAGCCGACATCCGTCGCTGGCTGCCAGGCGCGTTTAGCTTTACAACGGTCTCGCCAGTCATCACCCTGCCGCGCGGGCAGTACCGCTTGGCAATCGGGATTATTGACCCATGGCGCAACCGCCCACGCATCCGCTTCGCGAATGACCTATCCGTCATAAACGGCTGGACGGTGCTGGAGTAGGTTCGGGTACGCTGAGACGCGAGTCCCTCTAATGTGAAATCGTTCCGTTTGGGGCGCGTTGGGAACGCGCCCCTACAGGGCGTTAACGGGTAGGGGCGGGTTCCTAATCCGCCCCGCAGGAGGGGGACAATCTAAAAACCTTTGAGGCACATGAAAAATCGCGCCGTGCAGGGCGAGAACTGCACGGCGCATCGTTTACCCTCGCGCAGGCATTAGGGGAGAGGACTCTAAGCCTCCGATGATGACGCCTATAGTATATTTGGGGGGCAGTTAAGGGCAAGTTAAGCCGTGTTAGGGGTTGGTTAAATTTGGGGTGGTGTTCAGAGGGGCTTACCCTCCTGCGCAAGGCAGAAATAGTCAAGTACGCGGGCAAGCCCCATCAGGTATAGTTCCCCCAATGCAGCGTGAGGCGTTGACCCCGTGGATCGAAACCGCACCCTTCGAGGTGCGCTATGCCGAGACCGACGCGATGGGTGTGGTGTACTACGCAAACTATCTGGTGTGGTTCGAGGCAGCGCGCGGGGCGTTCTGCCGCGCCTACGAGATCGATTATGTCGCCATCGAGCGGGATGGCACGCCGCTGGCAGTTGTGGAAGCATACTGCCGCTACCGTGCGCCTGCTCGCTATGGCGATCGGGTCATCACGCGCGTTCGGCTCACCGAACTGAAAGGGAGCAGTATGCGCTTTGAGTATGAGGTGGTGAACGCCGACACGCGCCAGTTGTTGGCGGAGGGCTGGACACGCCATGTGTGGGTTAATCGCGAGGGGAAGCCGACGCGCTGCCCAGAGGCGATTCGACAGCGCGTGGTACTAAGCGAGCCGAGACGCTGAGGTACGCAACAGCGCCCCACAGAATCCCAATCAGTGCGCCTGCTAACACATCGGACGGGTAATGCACGCCCCGATAGATGCGCGACAGTCCCACCAGTCCCGCCACCACCAACGCGCCGTAGCCCCAGAGCCGATAGCGCGTGCCGCGTGTAAGCAGAAACACCCAGAACGCCAGCGCGAACGCCGTAGCCGTGTGCCCCGACGGAAACGAGTTGTAGAAAATCCGCTCGTCGGGCGCGACGAGCGCTTCTGGCAGGTTCGACGGACGCAGGCGCGGCACCGCATGCTTGAGCAACTGCACTGTAAGCCCGCTGCCCAAAAAGGCAATCGCAGCGGGCAAAAACACCTCGCGCCATGCTGACCGCGCAACACGGGCTTGTAGCCCGTGCGACGCTTGGACACGACTGTCCAAGCCACCAGGGGCACGGACAAGATGTCCGTGCCACTTACTTGAACGCCGCTGTGCCTGCCAGAGCGTTGCACCCAGCACCATCAGCATCTGCACCCATCCCAGCCCCAAGCGCGTGAACAACCACATCACAGGATCGAGCAGCGGATGGCTCAACCCGTGATTGATAGCGAAAAACAGTTCCCGATCCCAGTGCAGGAGCGTTTCCATCAAAACAGGGTCATTTTGCCAAACCCGATGTATTTCGGCTGACTGAGCCGTTCGATGCGCTGCAGCATGTCTTCAAAACACATGTGATGTTCTTGCATATCGCCTCGAATAATGGGGTCAATAGGCAGGGCAGGCGAATCGTTGATATGCACGCTAAGCGCACGCGCATGCCGCGCCAGCTCGAACGCTTCCACGATGTCGCGCGTGAAAATCGCCAAGCGCAAGCCAATCGAGAAACTGTTGACCTGCCGCAGCAGTTCCGCAGGCGACTCGTAGCGATGCAACAGCACGACGGGACCGAACACGGCTTCTGAGTAGAGGGGTATATTCGGTGGCGCGTCGATGAGCACGGTGGGCAGGTAAAAAGGTGGCTCGGCTTTCGCGCCGATGAGTGCGCGTGCGCCCTGCTCAAGCGCTTCCTGCACCCACTGCTCGATGCGTTCCAAAGCGTGCGGATGAATCAGCGGCGAGAGCGAAGTCGATTCGTCC
>JANXCK010000269.1 GCA_025060055.1 Fimbriimonadales bacterium
AGTCGCATCCCTCAGATGTTGCTCGACTTCGAGACGGGAACGATTCTGGCGTTCAACAACGCTGCACGCCAGTTTTACGGGGATGCTATCCTCAGTCAACAGCACATTAACTGCGTGTGTGCTGAAAACTTAGACTGGAACGCTGATTTGAAGCCCTTCGTGGCGAGCCAGCGCTACGGGATGCGCGTTTCAAAACAGTATGTTGGTGAGGACGAGGTGCGCTTTGTTGAGGCACACTACGCGCTGGTCAGCCTGCGCGGTCGCCCTGTGGTGCACCTGATGTGCTTTGATGTGACCGAGCGTGTGCAGGCACAACAGGAACTGGAGCTGAGCCGCAACCGTTATCAAGCGTTTATTCAGCTCTCCAGCGAAGCCATCTGGCGCAACATGATGACCGAGCCAATCCCTGTCATCTTGCCTGTGGAGCGTCAGATTGAGCTGATTTTTGAGCGGAGTTATCTGGCGGAGTGCAACTTAGCCTACTGCCGTGCGTGGGGCGCTGCCAGTCCCGACGAGTTAGTAGGTACTTTCACTCGCGAGCGCATTCCGCCCGACGACCCGCGCAACCGCGAGGCGGTGCGCCAGTTTATCCTACAGGGCTATCGCCTGAGCAACTGGCTGCACGAGGGCACGCTTCCCAACGGGCGTGAGTGTTTTCGCCTGTATAGTTTTCAGGGCATCGTACATGAGGGGCTGCTCTGGGGCGTATGGGGCGTGTTTCGCGATGTGACGGAGCTGATTCAGACCCAGCGCGCCCTGCAAGCGAGCGAGGAGCGATATCGAACATTCGTGAACTTGGCAAGTGAAGGCATCTGGCGGTTCGAAGCCACAGAGCCTATCCCCACCAACTTACCTGTGGAAGAGCAAGTTAGGCTTATCTTAGAGCGTGGCTACTTGGCGGAGTGCAATCCCGCCTTTGCGCGAATGTACGGCGTATCGTCGCCCGAAGCGCTGCTGGGCGCACCGCTGGCTCGGTTGCTAATTCCAGAAGACCCCCAAAACCTCGAGATGCTGCGAGCGTTCGTCGAAAATGGCTACCGCGTGGACGGACTGGCGTCTCGCGAGCGTGCTATCGAAGACGGCGATCGATACTACCTGAACAGTTTCTTAGGCGTGGTAGAGAATGGTCTGCTGGTTCGCGCTTGGGGCGTGCAGACTGACATCACTGAGCTGCGCCGCTTGCAGCAACAGCTGGAGCAGGCGCATCGCCTGGAGAGCATTGGCAGACTGGCAGGCGGAATCGCGCACGACTTCAACAACGTGTTGACCGCTGTGATTGGCTTTGCGGAGTTGGCGCGCGCCCGCGTGCAGGACGAGACCACACTACGCTATCTGGACGGGATCATTCAAGCCGCCGAACGCGCTGCTAATCTCAACCGACAGTTGCTCACCTACGCACGCAAGCAGGTCGTGCAACTCAGTCCGATGGATCTCGGCGTTTGGTTGGCAGGCACGCTTGAGATGCTGCGTCGCGTGCTGCCCGAATCAATACGGCTGCAAACCGAGGTAGAGCCGAACTTGTGGCAAGTTCAGGGCGATCCGAACCTGCTGTTGCAAATCCTGCTCAATCTGGTGGTGAACGCGCGTGACGCAATGCCGAATGGTGGCACGATTACCATCTATCTCCAGAACAAGACCTTGCGCCGCAGACGCACGCATGGCGTGCCGAATGGCAACTATGTGCAGCTCTCGGTTGCCGACACGGGTGTCGGTATCCCACCTGAGGTGTTGCCCCACATTTTCGAGCCGTTTTACACCACCAAGCCTTTGGGTCAGGGTTCGGGGATGGGGCTGGCGGCGGTGCAGGGCGCGGTGCAGCAACTCGGTGGGCACATCGAGGTACAGACGCAGCTGGGTAAGGGCACACGCTTTCATATCTATTTCCCACGCCTTACCCCAGCGCGTGATGCGCGGTGAACTTGCTCGAACCGCTGCACCCGCTTAGAGCGGGTACTGCAAGTCGCTTTGGAAGTTTTCTTGACTTGTGAACCTGTAGCATCTCGCCCCCGCAACTGAAGTCGCCCCCATACCAACGAAACCCCGCCGACGCGGGGTTGCTCAGCCCTGCGCAGGCAGGGCTTCGTTTGTATGGGAGCGAGTTCACTCGCAAAGGATTCTGGAAGTGTTCCTTCCCCTACACGCTCTGAGAGACCGCCTGAGAAATCGCATGATGTGCCCGATGGCTCAAGCCGTTCCTGTGCAGACGAAGCCAACCTCCGCTGGCTGCGCAGCCCGCGCAGGCGGGCTCGGTTCGCGCAGGAACAGCGTAGGGGCGCGTTCCCAACGCGCCCAAAACGAGACGATTTCACCTGTGAGGCACTTATTAGTGAGGACGCGCAATTTGAGGTATCCTTGAGTCAGGTTCTCAACCTATCGGATGGAGGCAGCGTTTCCGATGAAAGGACGACGGCTCACGGGTGTCGCCCTGCTTACAGGGCTGCTGGTTGCGCTGGCAGGCGCAACTGAAGTGAGAATACTAAGCTGGAATATCGCGCGTGCAGTCGGCGCGAACAACCCGCGCAGCGCGCAAGCCCCGTATGTCGCAAAAACCATCAACTATCTCCGCCCCGACATTCTCATCTTGCAAGAAGTCGGAGGCGAGACGCGCACCAGCTGGAACGCCTTCAGCCAAGAGTCCGCGCTGGATAGCTTCGTGCGCAATAATCTCAGCTACTTAGGACCGAATCCAGTACGCAACCGCGATTACTATTTGTATGTCAACCGTCTTGGCGACGGCTGGATTAGCAACGCAATTATCAGCCGCTACCCGTTTCGCAGCATAACCGATGTGAGCATCGGTGCGCCTAACCGCGGCTTGACCATCGGGCTGATTGACATTCCAGGCACGAACGGATTGGGTGTGTTCGGTGCGCATTTCGACTCAGGCGGCGACGATGGCAGCAGCATGCGGCGGCAGACGAATGCTGAGAATACGCGCAACCGTATTCGCGATTGGCGTGTGCGCAACCGTCGCGCAGCATACTTGTTGGGCGGCGACTTGAACGAGAACGAAGACCCCGACCTTACCCCTGTGCGCCCCATCAACTCGACTCTGCCTGATGGACGCACCTATGCCCCCATCAGCACGGTTCAAACGGCACGCCTGCGCGACACAATGCCCGTCGACGGGCTGGGAGGCAAACGCACTTGGCGCGTCACGAACTCGAACGCGGACTTAGACCGACGCTACGACTATCTGCTGATTTCGCCGACTGAGCTGGGACGCGACCGAATCGATGTGATTCAGGCATCGATTTTCAATACGCGCCGCTTCCCGTCAGGGCAGCTACCGCCTGGCTTCGACATCACCGACAGCCAGAACGCTTCCGACCACGCGGCGTTGTTCCTGCGCATACGGATTGACGCGTGGCGTTCGTATGGCGACGGTGGCTACTGGGTTCCTGAGCCGAGCGCGTTGCTGGCGTTGCTGATTTTCTCAGGCGGTGGCGCGGTTCTCGTGCGCCTCCGACGCTCGTAAGCGGCTGCGTATTACAATCGTCCCGTTTCACCACCCTCACCCCCTGACCTCCTCTCCCAGCGGGCGAGGGGGAACTCGGCTCCCCTCTCCTCGTGGGAAAGGGGCTGGGGGGTGAGGGTACTGTGACACTTGAAACCCCGATTGGTATTATCACTCAACCCTATCTGAGGCAGGGGCGAATCACTGAAAGGCTCTCCATTAATGGTTTACATTTGTCTACCCGTGTGTCCTAAACGGATGGAATGCGGCGCTCGTTGTCGCGGGAGTGGATTGCTCAAGAAGTTGCGCAGACCTTTCAGTTGCCGTTGTTGAGCGTACCAGTGCAGCTGGCAGCGGAGACCTTGCATCATCTGGCGCGTCGACGGCATCAGAGCCAGGCACGCTCGCGCACTCTGCCGCCGCATTTGTGGAACGCCGCACGCGAGGAGGCTTGTCAGTTCTGCTTGCAGACACTGGCTCAGCTAATCAACCTGGAGCGCGGTCCTGACGCCTTGCCGCCCGAGACGGCGGCACTGTACGATGCGTTCCTCCGCGCCGTGCGACAATATCTGGAAACCCCACCGCCGCCGTTGCACGATACCGCGCCCGAAATGTCGCCTGCGGAACGGCTCAAGCACGAGCAGACACTCTGGCGTCAAGCACGCGAAGCGCTGGAGCTGTGCGAAAAGTGGCGCAAAGCCCTCGCTCAAGGGCACGCTACTCAAAAGCCCCTTCCCTGCGTTGCAGAGAAGGGGCATCGCAAACGCCACAAGTGAACCGCGCTCAGCGTGAGCGAGTCTCCTCAAAGACGCGAATGTCGCCGCGCAGCACCACACCCTCATAGGTGAACACAGGGTTAGCATCGGGCGCGGTGCGGAAAGCGACGCTAATGGCGTCTGGGTCGCCCTCGTTGCTGCCCGGCGCGCGGTTGTCTTCCACACGCACCGAAATGAATCCCTGCGTGCGGCGCACACCTTGACGCGTGCGCTGCACTGCGAAGCCGCGTCCCGAGAACTCAGCAACGCCTTCCTCGGCATCCACAGACAACCGCGCTACATTAAGCAGGGTCAGCACAGTAACGCTGTTGGCATCACGCACCTCGATGCTGAAGTTGCCCCCGCGCCGAGTCTGCCCGTTGAACTCGAACTCTTTGACAAAGAGTTGGAACGAGGCGTTCGGGCGGTTCGAGTCGGGGGCACCTGCAAGACCGAAGCCGACAGCGCCACGAACGGTTAGTGTCTGCGCATATGCCAGCGCGGCGACTGCGCCGACCGCTACAAGCCATACCAGTGTGCGTTTCATCGAAGCTCCTCCTTCACCTAAGTAGTCAGAGAATCTGAGTTCTCTGCCATCTTACAGACGCTCACTGAACGGAAATGTTCAGCCAAGCTGTTGAATTATACCCAGCTCTTACGCCTCGCGTAGGAACTGATACCGCTCCTCGTAGGTATACGGCGTTTCCAAGTACTTGCGGGCGCGGGCGTGATACGCTTTTGTGCCCTCTCCGTCAGGGTACTCCAGCGCTCGTTGGTAGCATTCGCACGCCCGCGCACGCTGCCCCAGCAAGTCGCATACAAGCCCGTGCTGAAACCACGCCAGTCCGCGCAAGTTGCTCTGTTCCTGCTTGGGCGCGTGCGCTGCCTGCTCAAAGTGTTCCCGTGCGCGTTCCAAATCGCCTTGCCAGAAGGCGTAGTACGCCAGTCCGTAGTAGCCCAGCCAGTGGTCGGCGTCTTCGTCGCGCAGGCGCTCGGCCGCCAGCTGCACAGGGAGATATTGTCCGTCGTGAATCGTCCAAGCGAGGATGTCGCGGAGCGCACTGCGCAACGCCTTGAGGCGCATCTCTGCG
Organism: Fimbriimonadales bacterium; assembly: GCA_025060055.1. Classification (GTDB taxonomy): domain Bacteria; phylum Armatimonadota; class Fimbriimonadia; order Fimbriimonadales; family GBS-DC; genus GBS-DC. The sequence continues at coordinate 5,304 of JANXCK010000269.1, forward strand.
GGCAACTGCTTATGCAGATATTCACGCCACAGCAGCTCCGCCTGTCCGATGCTCGTGCCAAACTCCGCCTGAAACGCCGCGTCCACAGGTTGCTCGGCAAGCCGACAATAAAACCGCCGAAAGCGCGGCAGCCCAAACTGCTCCAGCAAATACGTCACGAAACTGCCCGCCCATGCGTAGGTTCCGTGCCACCATTCGGGG
>JANXCK010000279.1 GCA_025060055.1 Fimbriimonadales bacterium
GTAGCGCAGTGCTTGCTCCGCATACTGCTTGGCGCGGGCAAGGTTTGCATCCCGTCGCCACGCGATTAGCCCCCTGTACGCCTCCAGCATGGCTTGCATCGTGGGCAGCTGCTCGGGGTCAATTGCCTCTGTTGCTCGGTCAGCGCGGTTCAACGCGCGCTCCGCTTCCTCGAACCGACGCAGCTGGATGAGGCTGTAGGCGCGTGCCAACTCCAGATACGCAACGGGCACTCGATGTCGCGCGGTTTCGGCTTGCTGTAGCATCTGCAAAGCGGTCTCGTGTTCCCCCATACGCTGGTACACAACCGCTAAGTTGCACAGGAAGCTGTCCTGCGGTGCGCCCGCGCACGCCATCCCGCGCCGAAATGCCTCCAGCGCCTCGCCATGGCGTCCCATATCGGAGAGGTAGTGCCCCAGATACTCCCAGAGAATCCACAGTTCAGGTGCGACTTCCAGTCCTCTTTTCAGGGCGGCAATCGCGTCGTTGGGGCGTCTCGACTCCCACAGGGCGCGCGCCTCATACTCAAAGCCCGCTGTGTGCTGCATGCGCAGCAGCTGCGCTGCGATCCGACGCGCTTTTTCAAACTCGCGCTCCGCCAGCGCTTGTTCTGCCTCTTCTATCAGTTGCTCAGGCGATTTGCGAAAGAGCATGTCAGCCCCCTATTGCCCAAACTCGCTGACCCGAATCTCCCCGTCGGGTTCAGTACAAGGATACCCTGTTCGCTTGCGTATTCGGACACAAACCCGCCTGCCGAGCCAAAGGCGAGTGATTCTTGTAGGTCTCCAAATGGGTTATAATAGAAATCGTATTCCGAGGGAGCGAGCAGTGGCGGAGTTGAAGCAGGTAGAGATTGCGCGGTTGGCAGGGGTTTCGCAGGCGACGGTTTCGCGCGTGCTAAAGGGCAACCCGCAGGTGAACGAAGCGATGCGCCAGCGCGTGCTGGCAGTGGTGCAAGAGCTGGGCTATGTGCCCGATGCGCGGGCGCAGTCGCTCCGCTCGCAACGCACCCGCTTGATTGGGCTTGTCGTCCACCGCGCTGCCGAAGCGTTAGCAGGCGACCCCTTCTTCAGCGCGCTGATTGCTTCTATCATCGAGCAGGCGGGTAGACACGACTATCATCTATGCGTGGACACGGCGCGCACTGCCCGTTCGCAGCGGGCGGTCTACGAGGAGCTGCTGCGCACGCGCCGTGTGGACGGGTTGATTCTGGTGGAGTCGGAAACGCGCGACAAGCGCATCGAGCGGCTCAGCAGTGAGGGGTTCCCGTTCGTGCTGATTGGACGCTACGACCCTGCCGATGCTGTCTGCTCCGTCGACAACGACAACATCGGCGCGGCGTTTATGGTGACCGACTACTTAGTGCGCACGGGGCGCAGGCGTATCGCCTACATCGGCGGACCCGCAGGCTTAACCGTCACACGCGACCGCTTGCAGGGCTACCGAGATGCCTTAGAGTCGCATGGGATTGGCTATGACCCGCATTTGGTTGCCTTCGCAGGGTTCAACGAGCGCAGTGCAGCCAGCGCAATGACCGACCTGCTCAGCCAGACCCCACAGCCAGACGCCGTGCTGGGGATGGACGACCTCATCGCCCTCAGTGCGATGCGCGAGGCGAAGCGGCACGGCGTACGCGTGCCCGATGATATTGCTTTTGTCGGCTTCAACGACAGCCCGCTGTGCCGCTATGTGGAGCCAAGCCTCACCTCGGTTGCTGTGGAGATTCCCGCTTTAGCCCGCAAGGCGACGGAGATGCTCATCGCCCTGATTGAGGGGCACGAACCGAACCCAAGGCGCCAAATCGTGCCCGCGCGATTGGTCAAGCGCGAGTCGGCATAGGAGGACAATGCAGCGCTTGGAGCAACGGTTGATACAGGCACGCCTCAGGCTCAGTCCAGCGGAATGAGTTCCACCGTGCGGAAGTGGATTTCGCCCCCTTCCGACTGCAGCGCGATTTTGCCTGCTATGACCTCCGCGCCCGTGCCCTCGTTTACCACCTCACCGTTGACCATCAGCACGATTTTGTCGTTGTAGACGAGGATGTCGTAGCGGTTCCATTCGGGGGCGGGGCGCTCCGCGCTCTTCTTGCGCCAGCGGTGCCGCTCGGCATTTTTGTCAACATATGCAGGGTCGGTCTGCAGCGGTGCGCCGTCGATAAGCCAGAAATCGCCCGCGTTCATATGCATCAGCTGCGCCTCGACAGAGCGAGGCCAAATCTTGTGGTCGCCATGCACGCGCAGCAGCACACCACTGTTGCCCGGTCGCTTATCGGGCGCCCAACGCCACTCCACGCGGAGCAGATAGTTCTTATAGTCTTTTTCAGTGTAGATATAACCCAGTGGCTCTCCCTTGCAGATAAGAATTCCGTTCTCGACGCGCCACACATCGTCGATTTTGACATTCGGGTCAGCCAAGTACGCTTTCCAGCCTGTGAGGTCGCGCCCGTTGAACAACTTGACAACAACCGCGCCTTGCGCCTGCACATCGCTCTGGGCGTCTAACGCGCTCCACACGCCACACAGGCTCCAAAGCCCTGCTACCCAAATCGCTCGCATCGCTCAGCTTCCTCCGATGGGAGAGGTTCGAGGCGGCGCATCAAGTTCCTGCCTCTTGACGCCTCTCACAGAGACTGTTCAAGAAATAGCGTGTACGCCCAACGGCTGAAGCCGTTGCTGTGCAGACGAAATGCCTACGCATTCGTGGAAGAGTAGCCCGCTCAGGTACACTTCTACAGCGGAGGAGACAACTTATGACCACGCGAACCACGCTGCAGGTGGACGGACAGAGCTACATCTACCACAGTTTGCCCGCCGCAGAGAAGCACGGTTTGGGCAGGATCGACCGATTGCCTTTTTCCATTCGCGTACTGCTGGAGAACATGTTGCGCCTTGCCGAGTCGCCCGACGGCGCAACGCTGCTGGAAGAGCCTGAAGCCACGCTGCGCGCCCTTGCAAGCTGGCAACCGCAGCCCGAAGCCCGCGAGATCCCCCTGATGCCCGCCCGCGTGATTTTGCAAGACTTTACCGGCGTGCCCTGCGTGGTAGACCTCGTGGCGATGCGCAACGCCATGCAGGAGCGCGGCAAAGACCCGCAGCGCATCAACCCCGTCGTGCCCGC